>JBEITC010000019.1:0-21428 GCA_040375075.1 Planctomycetota bacterium
AAGCACGGCACCGCGGCAGGCGGCGCGATGCCCGGCGCGCCGCGCTCAGAACGGCAGGTACGTCACCGTGTTCGCCACCAGCATCATGATGAAGATCGGGCACATCACGAACGGCCCGAGGTGGATGCGGCCGGTCAGCTCGAAGAAGCGCCGGTGGAACCACGGCAGCACGAACATGATCGGCACGATGGCGAACAGCAGGTTGACGTAGAGCCAGCTGCCGGTCGCGTCCTTGTCCGAGCCCCCGGCCCAGTACACGCGGCCCTCGATCGCGAAGCACGTGTACTGCACGACGAGGATCAGCAGCAGCCCGAGCGCGTTGGCGAGCATCGCGCGCAGCTTGCTGCGCCACTCGGGCTCGCCGGCGAAGCGCATGCCGCAGTTGGCGCGCAGCGAGTTGCTGACGAAGAACGGCATGAACGCCGGCATGTACATGCCCAGCAGCGGCAGCAGGTCGGCGTCGAACGTCCGCGCGCCGAGGAAGGTGAAGCGGAAGTCGACGTGGAACAGCCAGTGCACGGCGGCCAGCAGCCCGAAGAAGCCGGAGAACGTGCACGCCGACAGCGCGGCGGCGCGCAGCAGCAGGCCGGGCGTCGTGCGCGCCCCGACCGCCGGCTCGCGCACGCCGGCGAGCCGACGGCCGAGCCGGAACAGGCAGAAGCCGACGAGGCCGTTGCTCAGCGCCCACAGCATCACGCCGTTGTTCATGCGCTGCGGGAAGAACCACGTCGCCTCGCGGTTGGTCGCGGCGACGAACCAGCGCTGCGACAGCTCGGTGAGCGGGATGTACGTCGCCGCGGCGATCGCGGCGCCGGCGACGAGCAGCAGCCAGAACAGCGGTCCGCGCGCGCTCGCCGGCGCCGGCGGCGGCACGTCGTGCACGAGCGGCTGGAAGGGGCGCACATTGGCCAGCAGGAAGCCGGCGAACGGCACGACGCCGAGCAGCGCTGCGACGAGGCAGAGCAACGTCGCCCATTCCTTGCGCCACCAGATCTGGTCGTGCGGCGGCTTCGTGCCTTCCAAGCCGAAGACGCGCTGGAAGAAGGCGATCTGGTTGGCGGTCGCTTCGCTGCTGTACGGCTGCAGCGGGTGCAGCAGCGGCTCGTTGTGCACGACGCGCAGGCCGCGCGCGGCGGCGTCGCCGTACCACTGACCGATCGCGACCTCGGCCGGCGCGGCGATCGCTGCGCCGTCGGCGGCCCTGGCCGTGGCGACGAAGCGCAGCGCCTCCGGCGCGCGCCGCATGTCGCCGTCGCCGTTCTCGTTGCGGTAGGCGCCTTCGTCGTGCAGCGCGTAGCTCATGCCGACGTTGCTGCGCACGTCCTTGAGGTTCTTGTCGGTGAAGCACAGCAGGTAGCCCGACACGAACGCCGAGTGCAGCAGGCTGTCGCCGCCCTCGCGGCGCGCGCGCTTGCCGAAGTGGCTGGCGGCGAGCAGCACGGCGTTGCCGCCGGCGGAGTGGCCGGTCGCGCCGATGCGCGCGGTGTCGACGTAGTCGAGCACGCCGGCCTTGGCGACGTAGTCGACGACGGCGTAGAGGCCGTAGCCCTCTTCGGTCGCCGCGCGCGGGCTCAGCGACGCGCTGCTGTTGCCCTGCGCGTACGGGTCGATGGCCACCGCGACGATGCCGCGGCGCGCGAGCTCGATGGCGACGTTCTGCAGCGCTTCCTTGCTGCGCTGGAAGCCGGGCACGACGACGACCAGCGGCGCCTTGTCGTCCTTGGTCGCCGTGCGCGGGCGGAAGAGGTCGGCGGCGAGCCATTGGCCGCCCTGCATGGGCAGCCGCAGGCCGGTCACCTGCACCGCGCCGCCGTCGGTCTGCACCAGCGAGGCGATCCAGGCGCCGACGAACACCAGCAGCAGGCACAGGCCGAGCCCGCGGTGCGCGCGGCGATTGGGGCCATTGTCTGGCAGGGACTCGGCGGCGGCGAGGAGCGAAAGGTCGGGCGCGGTCATGCGGGCGGGGCGGCGCAGCCTAGAGGGGCGACCGGCGCGACGGCGATGGCGAGCGCGCGATTCCGCGCGACGTTCACGCGACGTCCGTGCCGCGTCGTTGGTCGGCAGGGACGGTCGCGCTCGCTCGCCGCCTGCTCGGCGGTGCGCCTGCGTGCCTGCGCGACGGTGCGGGCGGTGCCATGGCTGCGTGCGGGGCTGGTCCGTGTCGGGGCGAAGGGGCGCGCACGCCGGCGGGCCGTGAGCGACGGACGGATGCGCGATGGCGCGTGCGCCGCTCGGGCCGCATCGCGCTCGCGCCGCGCGCGCGGCGGTCGGCGGCCCGGCGGATGCCAGCATGTTCGCCGTGCCGCACTGCATCGTGGACACGTTCCCTGGCGAAGGCGTGCCGCCGGCCCCTGCGCCGCCGCGCGCGGGCAGCTACGCTCTCGCAGCCCTTTCTCGCCCCATCAACCCTACGCAACCCGCCATGCGCATCTCTGCGTGCCTTCTCGCCGCGGCCGCTCTCGTCGGCGCCGCTTCGGCCCAGTCGATCCAGACCAGCTTCATCACGAACGCCGGCTCGTCGACGTTCCATCCGCTGCCCGGCTGCTCCTTCGACGTCAACGTGACGAATCCGGCCGGCCTGCAACTCAATCAGGTCGTCGTCAACTCGCCGTGGCCCAACACCACCGGCGTGCTCGAGGTCTACACGACCAACGTCGGCGGCACGAACGTCGGCAACCTCGTCGGCCCGGCGCCGGGCACGTGGCAGCTGCGCGCGATCACGCCGTTCCTCTCGGCCGGCCAGGACGCGCAGACCACCGTCACGCTGAACAAGCCGGTGCACCTGCAGGCCGGCACGCAGGGCATGGCGATCGTGCACCGCGGCGCGGGCATGCGCTGGATCAATCCGGGCACGACCGGCACGCCGCTCGTCTACAGCAACGCCGACCTGACGCTGACCATGGGCTCGGCGCAGTCCACGACGTTCGTCAGCACGCCGAACACGCCGCGCGTCGCCAGCGTCGCGCTCAACTACGTCCCGGCCGTCGACGTCGTCGACTTCTCGGCCGACGTGCGCAGCGGCCCGTCGCCGCTGACGGTCAACTTCACCGACCGCAGCAAGATCTCGACCGGCGTCGTCGCCGGCTGGGAATGGGACTTCAACGGCGATGGCGTCGTCGACTCGACGGTGCAGAACCCGTCGCACACGTTCGTCGCGTGCGGCGACTACTCGCCGAAGCTGCGCGTGATCACGTCGGTCGGCGCGCAGGAGTACCAGTGGCCGAACCTGGTCTCTGCCGACCCGCTGGTCGCCAACTTCACGTCGTCGGCGACGCTGGTCGCGCCGCAGACGGCCGTCACGTTCACCGACGCCAGCGTCGGCGCGACGACGTGGCAGTGGGACTTCGACGGTGACGGCGTCATCGACGACACCAACCAGAACCCGACCTGGACGCCCGGCGCCGGCAGCTACAACGTCGCGCTGACGGTGACCAACGGCTGCCGCACGGCGACGATCCGCAAGCGCATCGACGCGGTGACCAACACGTACTCGACGGCGTACACCGGCACGGCCGGCCTCGCCGCCAAGCAGGCGCTGGCGTTCTTCGACGTCGTCGTGACGTCGCCCGAGGCGCTGATCGTCACCGGCCTCGACGTCTGCAGCGCGACGCAGATCGGCAACACCGGCGGCATCAAGGTCTGGCTGACCGACGGCACCGCCGCCGGCAAGCAGACCAATGCCGGCGCGTGGCGCGAGGCGGCGAACGGCACGGGCGCGACGGTCGGCACCAACGCCGGCATGCGCATGGCGCTCGACCGGCCGATCCTGCTGCTGCCGGGCCGCACCTACGGCGTCGCGGTCAACTACCTCGACCTGCACGCGTACTACGCCTCGCCCGGCGCGGCGACGCTGGCGGCCCCGGACTTCACGCTCAACTTCCAGGGCATCGCGACGGCGACCACGCCGTTCACCACGGCGACGACGGCGCGCCAGTTCAACGGCGCGTTCTTCTACACGAAGGCGAGCAGCTGGCCGGTCGGCGCGATCTCGCCGTTCGCGCAGGGCTGCGCCGGCGCGCTCGGCGTGCCGTCGCTGAAGCCGGTCGGCACGACGCGTCCGAAGCTCGGCACGACGTTCGACGTCGAGCTCGGCGGCATGCCGCTCGGCCTCGGCATCATGATCCTCGGCGTGAGCAACGCGGCGGGTCCGCTCGGTCCGCTGCCGCTCGACCTCGCGTTCCTGGGCATGCCGGGCTGCCCGCTGCACGTCAGCCCCGACATCACGTCGACGATCTTCGTCGGCGGCAACGCCGGCACGTACACGCTGGGCTTCCCGGCGACGCCGGCGAACGCGGGCTTCCAGTTCTACCTGCAGGGCCTGACGATCGACCCGTCGGCCAACGCCTTCGGCGCGGCGATGTCCGACGCCGTGGCGCTGATCACCGGCCTGTACTGATCCCGAGGTCCTGACGATGGCCGGCGCGCGCGTCGCCGCCGTCGTCGTCGCCCTCGCGGCGGCGGCGGCGGCCCAGTCCCTGCCCGTGGGCGCCACCCGGTGGAGCCCCGACGGCTACGTCGAGTACATCGTCGGCAACGCGCCGATCGTGCTGTCGTCGGGACACGGCGGCGAACTGCTGCCGCCGGCGATCCCCGATCGCACCTACGGCACGCTGGTGCAGGACCTGCGCACGCTCGAGCTGACGCGCGAGTTCGGCGAGCAGCTGGCGGCGCGCTTCCGCCTGCGGCCGCACGTGGTGCTGTTCCACCTCAGCCGCCGCAAGGTCGACGTCAATCGCGAGATCGTCGAAGGCGCGCAGGGCAACGTGCTCGGCGAAGCGGCGTACACGGCGTTCCATCAGGCGGTCGCCGACGCGCGCGCGGCGGCGCTGGCGCAGTGGGGCTACGGCTTCTACTTCGACCTGCACGGCCACGGCCATCCGGAGGCGTGGATCGAGCTCGGCTACTCGCTGACCAGCGCGCAACTCGCGCTGCCCGACAGCACGCTGGCGGGGTCGACGTACAGCAACCAGAGCTCGATCCGCAGCGCCGGCAGCCTCGGCGCTTCGAGCTTTCCGGCGCTGCTGCGCGGCCCGAACAGCCTCGGCAACTGGTTGCAGACCGGCGGCTACAACAGCGTGCCGAGCCCGGTGAACCCCGATCCGGGCACGGGCAACTACTTCAGCGGCGGCTTCAACACCGACACGTACGGCTCGAGCAACGGCACGCCGGTCGACGGCGTGCAGGTCGAGGCGCCGATCACGGTGCGCAGCACGGTGACGGTGCGGCGGCCGTTCCTCGACCGCGTCGGCGGCTGGCTGGAGACGTTCTTCCAGACGTACCGCGGCGGCAATCCGGCACTCGGCGGGCGCGTGACGATCGCGGCGAGCGACCGCGTCGCCAGCGAGACCGGCGGCGTGGCGACGTTCGTGGTCACGCGCACCGGCAACGTCGCGTCGGCCCGGCAGGTGCCGCTGCAGTGGCGCGGCACGGCGACGGCGGGCGTCGACTACCCGCCGCCGCCGGCGTTCGCGTCGTTCGCGCCCGGCGTCGCCGAGGCGCGCATCGAACTGCGCGCCAACGACGACGCGACGGCCGAGGGCGACGAGACCGTCGAGTGCTTCCTCGCCGCCGGCAGCGACCTCGGCGTGCCGAACGCCGCCGGCGTGGTGATCCACGACGACGACCTGGCGCAGCCGCTCGCCGTGCAGCACGGCTTCGAGGCGATCCAGGCGGGCAGCGTGCTCGACGGCTCGGGCAATGGCCGCAATGCCTCGCTGCTGCCGACGGCGAGCCCGCCGACGTTGGTCGCCGGCGTGGTCGGCAACGCGCTGCGCTGCGACGGCGTCGACGACCGCGCGCGCATGGCGGACTTCGCGTGGGGGACGAGCGGCGTGTTCAGCATGGCGTTCTGGTTCAAGACCAGCGACACGACGAGCACGGGCACGCGCTATCTCGTCAGCCACGGCGGCACGGCGTCGACCAACCGGCTCGGCGTCTACTTCGAGCAGTCGAGCGGCACGCTGCGCACGGCGCTGCTCTACGCCAACGAACTCAGCGACATCGACGTGCTCGACGTCACGCGCGACCTGCGCGACGGCCAGTGGCACCACTACGCGCTCGTCGCGACGAGCAACCAGCTGGTGCGCGTGTTCATCGACGGCCAGCCCGAGGTCGCGGCGCAGATCCTCGGCGACACGATCAATCCGACCGGCGACTTCGTGCTCGGCGCGCGCAGCGACGCCGGCGCCGGCACGTTCGCCAACGCCACGCTCGACGAGTTCCAGCTGTGGCCGCGCGCGCTCTCGGCGGTCGAGGTCGCGCTGCTGCAGCAGCCGCTCGGCCAGGAGGCGATGGTCCATCCGGGCACCGGCGAGGACGTGCGGCTCGCGACCGGCTTCGCTGGCGCGCCGACCGAAGGGCCTCGCAACGACGTCAAGCGCGGGCTCGCCGGCACGACGCTGACGGCGACCTATCGCTCGCCGGGCGGCACGTTCGACGGCGGGCTCGGCGTGCTCGCGGGCGAAGTGTTCGCGACCGGCGCGCCGTTCGGCTCGCCGTTCCTGCCGTGGCTGCACATGGCGGCGCCGGTGATCGTCGCCGGTCCCGTCGTGCTGGCGCCGGGCGGCGGCGTCTGGACCGTGTCGATCCCGCCGGGCCTTGGCGGCGCGAGCCTGATGCTGCAGCCGGCGGCGATCCACCCGGCGGTGCAGAACGGCGTGTTCGCGCTCGGCGACGGCCACGAAGTGCGGTTCTGACGCGCGCGGGCTGCGACGCGATGGCGGCTCGACGCCCGGCGCGGAGGATGGTCGACTCCGCGTCGCGGCGAGAACCATGAAGTCACACGTCGTCGTCCCCGTGCGGTTGGCCGCCCTCGTCGCGCTGGCCAGCGGCTTGATCGGAGGGGGCGTCTGGTTCGTCGATCTGGCAGACAGGGCCGACGGCGACGCTCTGCGATGGGGCTTCTGGCACAACCCGTGGATGGCCTTCGAGCCGTTCCACGAGGCGTACCTCGACGCCTCGATGTGGGCGCTGCTGGCGTGTTCGGCGGCAGCGGCCTTGGGCGGCGTGGCGATGCTCGCCGGCAAGGCCTTTGGCGTGCGCCTCCTGGCATGGCAGGCGCCGGTGGCGATCACAACCAACCTCGTCGTCGTCGTCGGCATCGCCCTGATGGCCTTCGGGGTCCTGGCGATGGACTGGACCGGCACAGCGCTGGCGCTGCGCGTCGGCTCCATCCTGGTCGATCTGGCGCTGTGGCGGTTCGTCCGCAGCCGCGCCGTGTCCGAGTGGATCGGTGGCCTGCACGGCAGCCGCGCGCCGGGGCGAAGGGGCTGACGTTCGGCGCCGCATCGCCGCATGCGGCGCCCGCCCGGCGCCAGCGCCCGCTGCCCCCGGGGTTGCCATTTGCCGGGGAGCGGGCCAAAACCAGCCCATGGCCCGCGTCCTGCTGTTCGCCGTCCTGCTCGCCCTGCCCGCGTGCTGGAGCCCGCGCGCGTTCACGCCGCGCGAACGCGTCGACGCGGTCGGCCCCGGCGGCGTTCCGGCGGCGCTCTATCCGATCCCCGGCGCCGCCGCCGACCAGCCGTCGACGGCCGAGGTGCGGGTCTGGTCCGCCGGCGCGCGCGCGCGCTACGCCGACGACGACCGCGAGATCACCGAACTGCACGTCGGCTTCGAGATCGAGAACAACGGCGCCGCGCCGCTGCAGCTCGACCTCGGCGCGCTGGTCTGCGAGGACCTGATGATCGACGGCCTGCTGCAGGAGCCGCTCGCGCCGGTGCGCATGGACGGCGACGGCACGGCGGGGCCGGGCAAGACCGCGCGCGTCGACGTGCTGTTCGAGCCGGCGACGACGCATCCGCGCGACATCGAGACCTTCCGCGTCCGCTTCGTCGTCCGCGACGGCGCGCGCGAGGCGCTGCGGCAGGTGGTGCCGTTCGGGCCGTGGGTGCGCCCGCTCGACGGCGACCCGTACTGGCAGGCGTCGTGGGGCTGGGGCTGGGGCCCGCATCCCGCCTACGGCCCGGGATTCGGTTGGGGCTGGCGCTCGTACTGGTGATCGCCGGCGGCGCGGGCGCGCCGGCCGCCGGCCGCGGGCGGCGGCGCGTGCGACCCGTTGCCTCGACACGGGTTGCGTGGAGTTTTCCGTCGCCACCGTCGTTGCGCGCCGCTTTGCCTGCCGCATCCACGGCGCGCGGCGATTCGAAGTGCCGCGCGCTCCGTCGGTTGCATCGCCTGAAGCCCGTCGCTAAGGATTTCGCCCCCGCAAATCCGGCGGCCGCGGCTCCGCGCGCGATCGCGCCGGCGGCGGCGCCCTCCGTATTCCCAATCCAGTTGCCATTCGATCCATGACCGAACGCGAACCAATGATCGAGGCCGTCGACCTGTGCAAGCACTACGGGTCGTTCGCGGCCGTCGACCGCCTTTCGTTCACGATCCGACGCGGTGAAGTCGTCGCCTTCCTCGGCCCGAACGGCGCCGGCAAGTCGACGACGATGAAGGTGCTGTCGGGCTACCTCTCGCCGACCTCGGGCTCCGCCCGGCTCGCCGGCGTCGACGTGGTCAAGGACCGCGTCCGCGCCGCCGAGAAGCTCGGCTACCTGCCCGAGAACGGCCCGCTGTACCCGGAGATGACGCCGCGCGAGCTGCTGACGTTCTTCGGCGAGGCGCGCGGCATGGCGCCGGCGCGGCTGGCCGAGCGGCTGGCGTACGTCACCGACAAGTGCGACCTCGGCGAGCTGCTCGACAAGCCGATCGGCGCGTGCAGCAAGGGCCAGAAGCAGCGCGTCGGCATGGCGCAGGCGCTGCTGCACGAGCCCGAGGTGCTGATCCTCGACGAGCCGACGACCGGCCTCGACCCCAACCAGATCCTCCACGTCCGCGAACTGGTGAAGACGCTCGGCGAGAACCGCACCGTGCTGCTGTCGACGCACCTCTTCCAGGAGGTCGAGGCGATGGCCGGGCGCGTCATCCTGATCAACAACGGGCGGCTGGCCTTCGACGGCACGCCCGAGCAGTTCAAGGCCCGGGGCGCTGGCAAGATGGACCAGGCCTTCCACTCGCTCACCACCAACTCCTGAGGAGAACGACACCATGAACAAGCACGTCGTCCTCGCCGTCGCCAAGCGCGACCTGCGCAGCTGGTTCGGCAACCCGACCAACTACGTCTTCATCATGCTGTTCGTCGCCGTGTCGGCGGGCTTCATGATGTGGTCGCCGCGGTTCTTCCTGAACAACCTCGCCAACCTCGACACGTGGTGCGAGTGGTTCCCGGCCGTCGCGGTGGTGTTCGTGTCCGCCGCGACGATGGGCATGTGGACCAGCGAGCGCGCCAACGGCACGCAGGAGCTGTTGTTCACGCTGCCCGCGCGCGACAGCGACCTGCTGGCCGGCAAGTTCCTGGCCCAGGTGGCCGTCTGGACCGCTTCGCTCGCCTTCACGCTGGCGATGCCGGTCGCGCTGTACATGCTCGGCGCGCCGGACCTCGGCCAGGTGTTCGCCAACTACGTCGGCTTCTGGCTGTTCGGCGTGATGCTGGTCAGCGTGTCGATGATCGGCTCGCAGATGACGGCGAACGCGACCATCGCGTTCATCGTCTCGATGCTCGCCTGCGGCCTCGTCGTCTACCTGGGCTCGGTGCTCAACCTCGCCGGCTTCCGCAGCTGGGCGACCAACGGCACCGCCGGCCAGTTCGCCGAGTTCGCGCGCGGCATGGTGCCGGTCTCGGGCGTCGTGCTGTTCCTCGGCCTGACGGCGACGTTCCTCTACCTGAGCCTCGCGCTGCTGGCGCGCCGCCACTGGCGCGACACCAGCGAGGGCGGCCACGGCATCGCGCGCGCGCTGTCGTTCGGCGTCGGCACGCTGTCGCTGACGATCATCGCCGTGCACGCGCTGCCGCGCTTCGACGCGACCAGCGAAGGCATCCACTCGCTCGGCGCCGAGAGCAGGAAGCTGCTCGCCGGCCTCGACGCCAACAAGCCGGTCGTCATCCGCGCCTACGTCAGCGACGAGGTGCCGGAGCAGCTGGTGCAGCAGCGCCGCCTGCTGCTCAACCTCGTCGACCAGTTCGACGCGATGGGCGGCGACGCCGTGCAGAAGGACGTCGTCATCCCGCAGCCGTTCTCGCCCGAGGCGCGCGCCGCCGAGGGCAACTACGGCATCCGCGCGCAGACGATCCCGGCCGAGGTGCCCGGCGGCGGCTACACCGAGATGCAGGTGTTCCTCGGCTTCGTCGTCAGCAGCGGCACCGAGGAGGTCGTCACGCCGTTCGTCGAGCCCGGCCTGCCGCTCGAGTACGAGCTCGCCCGCAGCGTGCGCGTCGTCAGCAACCAGGCCCGCAAGAAGGTCGGCGTGCTGAAGACCGACGTCGAGATCGTCGGCGGCTTCGACTTCCAGAGCTTCCAGCAGAAGCAGCGCTGGATGATCGCCGACGAGATGCAGCAGCAGTACCAGGTCGAGAACGTCGACGCCGACAAGGACTACCCCGAGGGCATCGACTGCCTCGTGGTGCCGCAGCCGAGCTCGCTCGTGCAGGAGCAGATGGACCGCCTGCAGAAGTGGATCCTCGACGGCAAGCCGACGCTGCTGGTCGAGGACCCGCTGCCGATCCAGGCGCCCGGCACCGCCGCCGACGACCAGAAGGGCGGCATGCAGTCGCGCAGGATGGGCGGCGGCGGCGGCCCGCAGAAGGGCGACATGGACGCCTTCTACGGCAGCTTCGGCCTGCGCGTCCCGAAGACCGACCTCGTCTGGGACACGTCGTCGATCAGCCTGTTCGGCGGCCAGTTCCCGCGCACGTTCGTGTTCGCCGGCGCCGCGGGCATGGACCCGCAGAGCCCGCTGACCAAGGGCCTGCAGTCGGTCGTCATGATGATGGCCGGCCACGTCGAGGCCGCCGGCACGCCGGGCGTCAACGTCACGCCGCTGGTGCAGTCGGTCGCCGGCCCGGGCCGCAACGACCCGAAGAACGGCATGCTGCCCAAGTACGAGAGCGCGCCGGGCCGCGGCGACGGCTTCCTGGTGTTCGACTTCTTCGGCCGCATGCAGCAGAACCCGAACGCGCGCCTGCGTCCGAGCAACAAGCCGTACACGCTGGTCGCCCGCGTCACCGGCAAGCCGGCCGGCTCCGAGAAGGAGCTCAACCTGATCCACTGGACCGACCTCGACGCGATCGGCAACCAGTTCTTCCAGATCCGCCGGCAGGTCAACGACCCGAACCTGCGCTTCGACAACGTGCCGCTGGTGCTGAACTGCATCGACAGCCTCGTCGGCGACGAGAGCCTGATCGAGCTGCGCAAGCGCCGGCCGATGCTGCGCCGCCTGACCGCGGTCGAGGCCGCGCAGAGCGACTTCGAGCGCGCGTGGACGGAGCAGAAGCAGAAGGCCGAGGAGGAGTCCGACGCCGCGCTCAAGGACGCGCAGGCGCGCCTCGACGCCGCGGTCGCGAAGATCCGCGAGGACAAGACGCTCGACGAGCAGTCGCGCGAGAACAAGATCGTCGAGGTCCAGACCGTCGAGAACCGCAAGTTCGAGGCGGAGAAGGCCAACATCGAGGCGATGCGCAAGGAGCGCATCGAGGTGGCCCAGTACGACCGCGACGCGGCGCGGCGGGGCATCTACAACCGCTACCGCGTGCTCACCGTGCTGCTGGCGCCGATCCCGGCGTTGGCGTTCGGGTTCGTGACCTTCTCGCGCCGCCGCTCGCGCGCGCAGTCGATCGTGCCGAAGAACCGTCAGGTTGGAGGTGCCGCATGAACGAGATGATGAAGACCGTCGCCATCGCCGGCGGCGCCGTCGCGCTGGCGATCCTCGCGTCGACGATGGGTCCCAAGGAGATCAAGAACGACCTGTTCTCCGACCAGGGGCAGCTGTTCTTCCCGCAGTTCAACGACCCGAACGCCGCGGTCGACCTCGAGGTGACGCAGTTCCTCGAGGGCCAGGCCGAGGCGGTCAAGTTCGCGGTGCGCCGCGACGCCGAGGGCCGCTGGACGATCCCGTCGCACGGCAACTACCCGGCGGACGCCAAGGACCGCATGGGCAAGGCCGCCGCGCTGCTGATCGGCCTCAAGAAGGACCAGTGCGTCGGCGAGCGCAAGGAGGACGAGGTCGCCTACGGCGTCGTCGATCCGCTCGACGGCGGCGCCGACACGAAGGGCCGCGGCACGCGCGTCACCATGAAGGACAGCGCCGGCAACGTCCTGGCCGACCTGATCGTCGGCAAGGAGGTCGAGAAGAAGATGCAGGTGCGCTACCTGCGCGCGCCGGGCAAGAAGCGCGTCTACGCCGCCAAGCTCGACGGCGAGGTGTCGACGAAGTTCGCCGACTGGATCGAGACCGACCTGCTGAAGGCGCAGTCGTTCGACATCGCCAAGGTCACGATGGACAACTACTCCGTCGACGAGACCAACGGCACGATCAAGAAGGGCGACGTCTACGTCGCCACGAAGGACGACGCCGGCAAGTGGGCGTTCGACGGCGTCGACCCCGCCAAGGAAGAGGCGAACGAGGACAAGCTGCGCGAGGTCGGCGACACGCTCGGCCAGATCAAGATCGTCGGCGTCCGCAAGAAGCCCGAGGGCCTGACGGCGATGCTCGAGCAGGCGAGCGGCTTCGACCGCCAGATCCTGCGCCAGACGCTCGCCGAGAAGGGGTACTTCGTCGCCAACAACGGCAAGCTGGTCAGCAACGAAGGCGACCTGCTGTTCGAGACGAAGAAGGGCGTGCGCTACACGCTGCGCTTTGGCGAACTCGTGCCGGGCTCCGGCCTCGACGTCACGTCGGGCGCCGACGACCCGAAGAGCAAGCCGAAGGACGGCGAGGCGCCGAAGCCCGGCGACAACCGCTACCTGATGGTCACCGCCGAGTTCGCCGAGGCGATCCTGCAGAAGCCGGCGGGCGTGCGCCTGGCGCAGGACCAGCTCGACAAGCGCGCGACCGCGCGCCGCGACGTCGAGGACATCCAGAAGGCGGTCGAGGCCTTCCGCGCCAAGAACGCGAACAAGCTGCCCGAGTCGCTCGCCAAGCTGGCCGAGAAGCCGGCCGAGGGCGCTGCGCTGCTCGCCGAGCTCAAGAAGGACCCGTGGGGCAACGACTACATCCTGTCGGCCGCGGGCGACAGCTACGTCGTGATCTCGTACGCGGACGGCAACGCCGAGGGCGGCGAGGCCGCGGCGACCGACCTGCGCAGCGACCGCCTGCCGCTCGAGGACGAGCTGAAGAAGGCCGCCGACGAGTGGACCGAGTTCGACCGCAAGGTCGACGAGGGCAAGAAGGAGGCCGAGAAGCTGACCAAGCGCTTCGGCGGTTGGTACTACGTCATCGACGGCGCGCTGTTCCAGAAGCTCAAGCCCAAGCGCGAGGACCTGGTGAAGGCGAAGGCCGCCGAGGCCGCGCCGGCGACGGCGCCGACCACCGGCAACGAACCGCCGAAGTGATCGGCGGCGGCAGGTTGCGCGACAACGCAGCAGCGACGCGGGCCACCTTGGGTGGCCCGCGCGCGTTTCCGGGCCGGACGGCCGGCGCGCGGGACTAGGATCAAGGACGTGTCGAGAACCCAAACCCCGAGGAGCACGATGACGACGAGTTCGCTCGCCGCCCTGCTCCTGCTGCTCGTGCCGCCCGTAGCGCTCGCCCAAGGCGAGACGCCACCGGCGGCGCAAGCGCAGCCGGATCCGGAAGCGGCCTACAACGCGCTGGTGACCGCCTTCAACAAGGCGATCAGCGACTGGCAGACCGAGGCGCAAGCCGCGGTCCAGAAGGCGCAGGCCGAAGGCGGGCGCATGCCGGCCATCGCCATGCAGCCGCCGACGAAGCAGTTCGTCGGTCAGGCGCAGGAACTGGCCGCCGAGCACGCCGGCAAGGACGCGGCGGTGCCGTTCCTCGGCTTCATCCTGAAGTACGCGAGCAACGAGCGCGCGGCCGTCAAGAAGGCCATCGCGACGCTCGCCTCCGACCACGCGACCAGCACGGCGATCGGCGGCGTGCTCCCGCACGTCGGCAACGCCATGCGCTTTGGCGCCAAGGACCAGGTGATGGCGCTGCTCGACGCGGTGGCGACGAGCCACCCGGACGCCGACACCAAGGCGCAGGGGCTGATCGCCCGCGGCGGCCTGCGGCTCGCCACGGCGCAGACCGACGACGAGCGCAAGGCGGCCGAGGCCGACCTGCGCGCCGTCGCGACGACGACGAAGAACGAGGAACTCATCGCGCAGGCGAAGGACGCGCTGTTCGAGATCGAGAACCTGCAGGTCGGCTGCAAGGCGCCGGAGATCGCCGGCGTCGACACCGACGGCGTCCCGTTCAAGCTCGGGGACTACCTCGGCAAGGTCATCCTGCTCGACTTCTGGGGATTCTGGTGAGGCCCTTGCCGGGCCATGATCCCGCACGAGCGGTCGCTCGTGGAGAAGTGGAAGGACAAGCCGTTCGTCATCCTGGGCGTCAACAGCGACGGCACGGACACCGAGGACGGCCTCAAGAAGTTCCGTGAGATGGCGAAGGAAGAAGGCGTCACGTGGCGCAGCTTCCGCGACGAAGGCAGCACGCCGCGCATCAGCGAGACCTGGCGCGTCCAGGGCTGGCCGACGCTGTACTACATCGACCATGAAGGCGTCATCCGGCACAAGGACGTGCGGGACGAGGCCGAGATGGAGAAGGCGCTCGAGGCGATGATCGTCGCCGCCGAAGCCGCGGCGAAGGCGCCGAAGGCTGGCGAGGCGCCGAAGGCGCCGGCGAAGCCAGAGCCGAAGAAGCCAGAGCCGAAGAAGCCAGAGCCGAAGAAGGTCGGCAAGTAGCCGATCGCGCGCGCGGCGGCGGCCACGGGGTCGCCGCCGCGGATCCGCCGCCGCTGCCTGCGCCCGTCGTCGCAGACGCTGCCCCAGCCCTGCGAAGGGCCGCGATGCGACCGTCGTCCCGGTCGGTCACGGCGATGCGTGCGCGGATCTGCCCGGCTCGTGCCCCTGCCGCGCCGTCGCGGCTGGCCGTCCGCTGCGTTGGCGTCCGACGGCGCACGCCAACGCCGCCCGACCGCTCGCTCAGTCTTCCATCTGGCGCAGGATCTCCGCGCGCGCCTGCGCGTCGGTCTCCCACAGTCCGAGGCACTGCGTGGTGATGGTCTCGGCGCCGCGCTTCTTGACGCCGCGCGTGGCCATGCACTGGTGCTCGCAGGCGATCACGACAGCGACGGCCTTGGCGTCGAGCGCGTCGTGGATGGCGTGCGCGATCTGGGCGGTGAGCCGTTCCTGGATCTGCAGCCGGCGTGAGAACGCGTCGACGACGCGGGCGAGCTTGCTGAGGCCGACGACGCGCGCCTTCGGCAGGTAGGCGACGTGCGCGCGGCCGGTGAACGGCACCATGTGGTGCTTGCAGTGCGAGTGCACCTCGATGTCGCGCACGACGACCGGGCCGGAGTAGCCCTCGAGCTCTTCGAAGCTCTTCTTGAGCAGGTCGGCGGGGTCCTGCTGGTAGCCGGCGAAGTACTCGCCGTACGAGCGCAGCACGCGGTCCGGCGTCTCGAGCAGGCCTTCGCGCGTCGGATCCTCGCCCATCCATGCGAGCAGCGTGCGCAGCGCCTCGTGGGCGTCCTCGCGGGTGGGGCACGTCAGCGCAGCCGGCGCCAGCGGGTTGGTCCGGCCGAACTGCTGCTGGCGTTGGGAGTGCTGCGCGCTGAAGAGGTCGAGGCGGGCGTTCATACCCGAGGAGTTCGCGCGCCGACGCAGCCAGGATGCACGCCGCCCTCGGCGCGTCGTTGCGGGTCAGCGCACCGCGCAAGAGCCGTTGTCGCAGCGGCGACCGAACATCCGGCCGAGCGGCACGCGGTAGCGCGCGAACACGAGGTAGCCGAGGTCGAAGACCCAGCGCAGCACCGGCCATCCGGTCGGCGCCATGGCCCAACCGACGCCGGCGGCACGCCATGCGGCGCGCATCGCTGCCATGCCTTCGACGACGACGCCCTCAGCGGTCACGCCGTGGAGGCGCGCGTGGACGCGCTGCTTGCTGAGCCCGAAGCGCGCCGGATCGAAGCCCGGCGCCGCGATGTCGATGGCGCCGAGCCGGCCGCGCTTGTCACGCCGCTGCAGCCATTCGACCTCGCGCTTGCAGAAGGGGCACTCGCTGTCGAACAGCAGGGTGAACGCTTCTGCAGTCATGGTGGGGTGTTCGCCGGCGCCGTGGCGGGGGATGCAGCGGCGCAGCCGCGCGTGCTTGCGTGCGGCGTCGACGGGGCGAAGCTGGCGAGCCTCTCGCCGTCAGCCCGCCGGCCGGAACCCGTGCGTGGCCACGTAGGCCGCCGTGCCGGCGATGAAGCCGGCGCATGCGCCCCACAGCCCCGGCCGCGGCACGCGCCGCAGCGCGGCGAGGTAGCCAGGCAGGATGCCGCGCGGCAGGTCCCACACGGCAGCGACCGCATCGCCGAGGCCGGTGGGGCGGCCAAGCAGCAGGTGCGGCAGCGCGAGCAGCGCCAGCAGCGCCGACAAGACGGCGGCGACGCCGGCCAGTGCGCTGGCGAACAGCAGCGGCAGCGCGACGAGGCCGGTGAGCAGCCAGCCGGCCGCGTGCACGAGCGGCATCGGCCGCCATGCCGCCGCCAGCGCCCAAGTCAGACCGGCGGCCGCGGCGGCAGCAACCATGGCTGCGCGCGTCCCGGCGCGGTCGTCGGCCGGGCTCATGGGCGGTCGCGCGGGGGGCGCGGCCCTCTCCGGCAGGCCGTCAGCCGGCGGCTGCATGTGCGCGCGGCGAGGCGGAAGAGGAAGGACTGGTGGGCAGAGCCAGGGTTGAACTGGCGACCCCAGCATTTTCAGTGCTGTGCTCTACCAACTGAGCTATCTGCCCGACCAGTGCCGCTGCGCCTTGCGGCACAACGGGGCGAGAAAAGGTAGCGACCGCCCGCAGGGTGCGCAAGCGTGAAGGCTCGCGTCGGGACGCGCGGACCATGCCATCGGGACGTCGCGCCGGCGCAGGGGCGATGAGCGCGTGCGTGCCCGGGCCCTGCCCGGCAGCGGGCGCGGCCATCCGGGGGCATGCGAGGTCCCGCCGCGCCGCGCCGTCGCGGGCGATCAGCCGACGCCGTCGCGTCGACGCAGCCGGTAGTGGGACACCAGCCATTCCTTGCCGTCGGCAAAGCCCCAGAGCTCGGCGCAGGCCATGAAGAACACCCGCCACAGGTTGGCCATCGCGTCGGCGCGTTCGCCGTAGGCCTCGCGCAGGGCCGGCTGCAGTTCGGCGCGGGCGCGGTCGAAGTTGGCGAGCCAGGCCTCGGCGGTCTTGGCGTAGTGGACGCCGTTGACGCGCCAGTGGCCCTCGATCGCGAGGTGGTCCTGGAAGTGCAGCATCTGCGCGTCGGCGGGCATCTGGCCGCCGGTGAAGAAGTGCTTCGCCATCCAGTCGTCGTCGCCGTCGACCGCGAACGGGTAGCCGACGGTCGCGTGCGTGAAGACGTGCACGAACATCTTGCCGCCGGGCTGCAGCCAGCTGGCGCAGCGAGACAACAGCGTCCGCCAGTTGCGCGCGTGCTCCATCATCTCCACCGAGACGATGCGGTCGAAGCGGCCCGGCGGCGTGAAGGCGTTGGCGTCCGCGGTCACGATCTCGACGTTGCGCAGCCCTTCCTGCGCCGCGCGCGCCAGGATGTCGGCGCGCTGGCTGTGGGAGTTGCTGACGCCGACGACCTGGCACTTCGGGAAGTTGCGCGCGACCCAGAGCGAGATCGAGCCCCAGCCGCAGCCGAGGTCGAGCACGCGCATGCCGTCCTGGATCTCGGCGCGTTCGCAGGTCAGCTTCAGCATCGCCGCCTCGGCGTCGTCGAGCGTGCGGCAGTCGGGTCCCCACAGGCCCGAGCTGTACTTGCGGAAGCGGCCGAGCACGCGCGCGTAGAACGCCGCCGGCACTTCGTAGTGCTGCTCGTTGGCGGCCTTCGTCTCGACGGCGATCGGGCTGCGGTCGCACTCGGCGATCCACGCCAGCAGGCGCCGCGACGCTTCTTCGGGGTCGTGCGCGTGTTCGAGGCGCAGGCGGTCGCGCAGCAGCCGGCGGATGCCGACGCGGACGAGCCAATCGGGCAGCAGCCCGCGCTCCAGCCATCGTTCGGTGCGAGTCGTCATGGTCCTTCGATGCGCCGCGGGAACCACGGCACGAACGCGTTGGTCTCCTGCTGGTAGCGGCGGTAGTCGTCGCCGCGGCTCTTCAGCGCCTGCATCTCCGTGTACGGCACGCCGCTGACGAAGCGCACCAGCACGAACATCGCGACCGGCTGCAGCGCTGCCCACCAGCCCGCCGCGGGCGCGGCGAGCAGCGCGATGCCGCACCACGTCAGCCACTCGAAGAAGTAGTTGGGGTGGCGGCTGACGCGCCAGAGGCCGCGGCGGCAGGCGCGGCCGCGCATCGCCGGGTCGCGGCGATGGGCTTCGAGCTGGCGGTCGGCGAGCGCTTCGAGCGCTTGCGCGGCGACGATCACGCCGAGGCCGGCCAGTTGCGCCGCTGCGAGCGCCGGCGCGTCATGGTCGGCGAGGAACCAGAACGGCAACGCGAACAGGAACGCCGCCGCCGCCTGTGCTTGGTAGAACCAGAAGAAGCCCGCGTGCGCGCGCGGGCCCCAGTGCGCGCGCATCGCGCGATAGCGGCCGTCTTCGCCGGCGTGCCCGAGCACGCGGTGCACGATCAGGTGCCACGACAAGCGACCGCTCCAGACGCCGGCGACCGCGGCGGCGGCGACGCGCTGGACCGCATGGCCATCGCCGGTCGCGGCCGCGGCGAGCGCGAGGGCGCCGATCGCGGCGGCCCACGCTGCATCGACCGAGGTCGCGTCGTTCGTGCGCGTCTGCCGGAGCCAGAGCAGCGCGAACGTCACGCTGCATGCGATGGCGGCGAGGGCGAGCGGCGGCATCATGCGTTGGTCCCTTGTGGCGACCGATTGTCGGATCCAAGGTTGCGTGCTCCGCCTGCCGGCGGTTGCATCTTCCGACCTGCTCCCGCAGAAACCCCTAGCATGACGTCGGCCGAACCGCTCGCAAACCCGGAAGCATCAGACGTCACGGATGGCCTCGCTGGCGCGCACGACGGGCGCATCGTCGAAGTGCCCCGGCCATCGGCGCGCGGCGTCGGCGAGAAGATCGCCTGGGGCCGCATCTGGCCGTTCCTCATGCTGCAGGCGAGCTGCGCGCTCGTCTTCGTGGTCGGCTGGAGCCCGGTGGCGGTCATCGTCTGCGCCGCACTCTATCTGGTGCGGATGTTCGGCATCACCGCTTTCTACCACCGCTACTTCTCGCACCGGACCTTCAAGGTCGGTCGCGGCATGCAGTTCGTCGGCGCGGTGCTCGGCGCGGCGGCGACGCAGCGTGGTCCGCTGTGGTGGGCTGCGCACCATCGCGAGCACCATCGCCACAGCGACACCGACCAGGACGCGCACTCGCCGATCGCGCACGGCTTCTGGTGGGCGCACATCGGGTGGATCGCGTCGCCGCGCCACCACGAGACCGACATCTCGCAGGTGCCGGACCTCGCGCGCTTCCCCGAGCTGCGCTGGCTCGACCGCAACGACCTGGCCGTGCCGTTCGCCATGCTCGGCGGGCTGCTGCTGCTCGGCTGGGGCCTCGAGACCTGGGCGCCGTCGCTCGGCACCGACGCCCTGCAGATGGCCGTGTGGGGCTTCAGCGTCTCGACGACGATCCTGTTCCACGCCACCGCGTCGATCAACAGCCTCGCGCACCTGATCGGCAAGCGCGTCTGGCCGACGAAGGACAAGAGCCGCAACTCGATGGCGTTGGCGCTGCTGACGCTCGGCGAGGGCTGGCACAACAACCACCACTGGTGCCCGGGCACGGCGCGCCAGGGCTTCCGCTGGTGGGAGATCGACATCTCGTACTACGTGCTGCGGATGCTGTCGTCGGTCGGGCTCGTCAGCGAGCTGCGGCCGATCCCGGCGCGGGCGCGCGACGAAGCGCGTCGCATCCGCGGATGACGCGCGCCGCGGCCTTCCTAGGCTCCGGCAGGAAGCGCATCGCGGTCGTCGGCGCCGGCATCGCGGGCCTCGTCGCCGCCGAGCGCCTCGCGCGCGCGCACGACGTCGTGGTCTTCGAGGCGGAGGCGCGTCTCGGCGGCCACACGCACACCGTCGACGTGCCGACCAAGGACGGTGGCAGCGTCGCCGTCGACACCGGCTTCATCGTCTGCAACGACCGGACGTACCCGGGCTTCCTCGCGTTGATGGCGCGGATCGGCGTGCCGCTGCGGCCTTCGTCGATGAGCTTCTCGCTGCGCTGCGAGCGCACCGGGCTCGAGTACAACGGCGCCGACCTCGACCGGCTGTTCGTGCAGCGCCGCAACCTGCTGCGGCCGTCGCACTGGGGGATGATCCGCGACATCCTGCGTTTCCACCGCGACGCGCTGGCGCTGCGCGGCAGCGAGATGCCGCTCGGCGACGTGCTGGCCCGAGGCCGCTACGGCCGCGCGTTCCGCGAGCGCTACCTCGTGCCGATGATGGCGGCGATCTGGTCGGCGGAGCCGCAGAAGCTGATGGCGATGCCGGCGCGCTTCTTCGTCGCGTTCTTCGAGAACCACGGGATGCTGACGGTCGACGACCGGCCGCAGTGGTTCACGGTCGTCGGCGGCTCGCGCAGCTACCTCGGGCCGCTCGTCGCCAGCTTCCGCGACCGCGTCCGGCTCGGCGCGCCGGTCGCGCGGCTCGAGCGGACGGCCGACGGCGTGCTGGTGACGGTCCGCGGCCAGCAGCCGGAGCGCTTCGACGGCGCCGTCGTCGCCGCGCACAGCGACCAGGCGCTGGCGATGCTCGGTGACGCCGACGACGCCGAGCGCGCGACGCTCGGCGCGATCCCGTACCAGGAGAACGACGTCGTGCTGCACACCGACGCGTCGCTGCTGCCGCGCCGCAAGAAGGCGTGGGCGGCGTGGAACTACCACCTGCCGGCGCAGCCGGCGGCGCGCGCGACGGTGACCTACTGCATGAACCTGCTGCAGGGCCTGCCCGGCGACGTGATCTACAACGTCACGCTCAACCGCTCCGACGCGATCGATCCGGCGAAGGTCCTGCGTCGCTTCGTCTACCACCATCCGGTGTTCGACACCGCCGGCGTGCGCGCGCAGGAGCGCGTCCAGGACCTCAGCGGCCGCCGCCGCGTGTGGTGGTGCGGCGCGTGGTGCGGCTTCGGCTTCCACGAAGATGGCGTGCAGGCGGGCTTGCGGGTCGCCGCCGACTTCGGGCTCGGCGACGCCGCAGTGACGGCCGGGGCGATGGCGGGGGCGACGGCGTGACGGCGGCGGCAGCGCCGGCGACGCTCGCGGCCGCCGGTCCGGCCACCGCCGCTCGCCACTGCGCCGTCTACGTCGGCGAGGTCCGGCACCGGCGCCACGACCGCGTCGGCCACGCCTTCGCGGTGCTTGCGGGCCAAGCCGAATAGTAGATGGAAGGGGGAGAGGAAAGTGCTGTGAAGCTGTACATGAAATAGGAGAACGAAGGTGTTTATGAGGACGAGAAGGAGGAGGAC
>JBEITC010000159.1:0-7848 GCA_040375075.1 Planctomycetota bacterium
CGCGCGAGCTGCGGCGCGAGCCCGACGGCACGCTCGTCGTCGAGACCGACGGCGAGCCGATGGCGTGGCTGCGCAGCGTGCCCGACGGCGTCGTCGACGGCGCCGAGATCGGCGTGCCGCGCCTCGACGACCTGTACGACGCGCTGTTCGCGGACCTCGCCAAGGGAGCCGGTCGATGATCGCCGGCAAGACGTGGCGCGAAGTGCGCTGGATGGCGCTCGCCTACCTGCTGATCCTCGAGGCGCTGTGCGTGCCGGTGCTGCTGTTGTGGCCGGACATCTACGAGGACCTGCAGCGCTCGACGCTGTTCAAGAACCTCGGCATCGACTTCGCCAAGCGCATCCTGCAGGGCGTCACCGACAAGGACGAGCAGATCGCCTACACCAACTGGGCGGCGGTGATGCTGTTCTTCCGCAGCACCAACCTCGTCTGCGTCGCCGCCGCCGTGCTGTTCGGCACCGGCCTGTTCGCGCGCGAACGCGAGAACCAGACCTTCGAGTTCCTGCTCAGCCGCCCGGTCGGCCGCGGCGCGATCCTGTGGCAGAAGTCGTGGCCGACGGCGCTGTGCCTGCTCGTGCCGATCTTCCTGGTCAACCTCTCGGCGATGCACTGGAGCCGGCAGATCGACCTCGAACTGCCGCTCGTCGAGCTGCTGCTCGGCTCGCTGCACGCCGGCGCGTTCGTGCTGTGCTTCCTCGCCGGCACGACGTGGCTGTCCGTGCTGATGCGCACGCAGGCGCACGTCGCCGCCGCCATCGGCGCGTTCGCGGTGCTGCAGATCGGCGTCTACCTGACGCAGCGGCTGCGGCCGTACAGCCTGTTCCGTCTCGCCGACTTCGAGTGGTACGGGCCGCTGCTGAACGGCAACGTCTCGGTGCGGCAGATGTTCGACCCGACCGCCGGCCCCGGCTACACGACGTGGCTGCTGCTGGCGACCGCCGGCTTCTACGCGCTCGCCTACCGCGCGCTGCGCAAGGCGACGCCGTGATGCCGGTCGCGCTCGAGGTCGCGCTGACGCTGCTGCGCGAGATCCTGCGCGCGCTGCTGACGCCGCTGCGGCTGCTGCTGTACCTGCCGGCGCGCCGGCGTTGGCGCCAGCTGGCCAACGCAGCGCTGGCCAGCGCCGCCGCCGCGCCGCCGGCCGATCCTGCGACCGAGCTGCAGGGATTCTTCGCCGCCCGCCGTCCCGCGCGCGGCGCGGTCCCGCACGTGTTCCTGTCCGCCGGCGAAGCGAGCGGCGAAGCGCACGCCGCGCGGCTGCTGCGCGAACTGCCGGGCGTGCGCGCGACGGCCTTCGGCGGCCACGTGCTGCAGCAGGCCGGCGCCGACGTGAAGGTCCACCTCAGCGAGCACGCGGTCATGGGCGTGCGCGGCGTGCTGGCGCAGCTGCCGCTGATCCTGCGCGCCTTCGCCGCCTACCTGCGCGTGCTGCGCGACGACCCGCCGGACCTCGTCGTGCTGGTCGACTATCCCGGGCTGCACGTGGTGATGGCGAAGGCCGCCAAACGCCGCGGCATCCCGGTGCTGCACTACGTCGCGCCGCAGTACTGGGCCTGGGGTCCGTGGCGCATGCGCCGCTACCGCCGCGCCGTCGACGGCACGCTGACGATCCTGCCGTTCGAGACGGCGTTCTTCCGCCGCTTCGACGTGCCGGCCGCCTACATCGGCCATCCGCTGCTCGACGAGCTCGCCGCGCATCCGCCGGACGCCGCCGCCGTCGCCGCGGTGCGCGCGCGGCGCACGCTCGTGCTGCTGCCGGGCAGCCGCCGCGCCGAGATCGACGCCAACCTGCCGGGCCTGCTCGGCGTCGCCAGGTCCCTGCGCGCCGACGAGCCGGACCTGCGCGTCGTGCTGCCGCACAAGAACCCGCGCCGCACCGCCCGCATCCGCGAGCTGCTCGCCGCGCACGACGCCGGCTTCGTCGAGCACCACGAAGGCGCGCTGGCGCCGTGGCTCGCCGGCGCCCGCCTCGTGCTCGCCAAGAGCGGCACCGGCTCGCTCGAAGCCTGCCTGCACGGCAACCCGACGATCGTCGTCTACCAGCTGCGCGGGCCGCTCGCGACGCTCGGCTACCGCAACATCCTCAGCGTGCCGTTCATCGCCGCCGCCAACCTGATCGCCGGCCGCGAGGTCGTGCCCGAGTTCTGCTTCCACCGGCCCGACGGCTGGGACGCGGTGCTGGCGATGGCACGGCGCCTGTGGCACGACGAGGCCGCGCGTGCATCCTGGCAGCGGGGCCTCGACGAAGTCCGGGCACGGCTTGGCGCGCCGGGCGCCACGGCCCGCATCGCCGCGATCGTGCGCTCCTTCCTCGCCGCCCCGCCCCCCCGCTGATGACCTCCCCGCTGCTCGACCTGCGCGCGTTCCTCGACCTGCTGCGGCGGGAAGGCGACCTCGTCACCATCGACGCCGAGGTCGACCCCGACCTCGACGCCGCGGAGGTGCACCGCCGCGTCCTCGCCGCCGGCGGCCCCGCCCTGCTGTTCCGCCGCGTCAAGGGCTCGCCGTGGCCGGTGGTGACCAACCTGTTCGGCACGGCGCGCCGCGTCGAGCTGGCGTTCGGCCGTCGCCCGCTCGAACTGGTGCAGCGGCTCGCCGACGCGCCGCACACGATGCTGCCGCCGAGCCTCGGCAAGCTGTGGGCGCAGCGCGACCTGATCGGCTCGCTGCTGAAGGTCGGCAAGAAGCGCGTGCGCTCGGCGCCGCTGCTCGAGGTGCAGGACCGGCCGCCGGCGCTGAACCGCCTGCCGCTGCTGCGCACGTGGAGCGAGGACGGCGGGCCGTTCGTCACGCTGCCGCTGGTCTACACCGAGCACCCGCGCGGGCTCGGCAGCAACCTCGGCATGTACCGCATCCAGCGGCACGGCGACGACCGCGTCGGCCTGCACGTGCAGATCGGCAAGGGCGGCGGCTTCCACCTCGCCGAGCACGAGCGCCTCGGCACGCCGATGCCCGTCGCGGTGCACATCGGCGGCCCGCCGGCGATGATCCTGTCGGCGATCGCGCCGCTGCCGGAGAACGTGCCCGAGATGCTGCTGTGCTCGCTGCTGCTCGGCCAGCGCCTGCGCAGCGCGAAGTCGGCGCACACGCCGCTGGCGCTGCAGGCCGACGCCGAGTTCTGCATCCTCGGCGACGTCCATCCGGGCGAGCGCCACCCCGAAGGCCCGTTCGGCGACCACTACGGCTACTACTCGCTGCGGCACGACTACCCGCTGGTGCGCGTGCACACGCTGGCGCGCCGGCGCGATCCGATCCTCGCCGCCACCGTCGTCGGCAAGCCGCGCCAGGAGGACTTCTTCCTCGGCGACTACCTGCAGGAACTGCTGCTGCCGCTGGCCAAGGTGGCGATGCCGCAGGTCAAGGACCTGTGGTCGTACGGCGAGACCGGCTACCACGCGCTCGCCGCCGCGGTCGTGCAGGAACGCTACGGCCGCGAAGCGATGCAGAGCGCCTTCCGCATCCTCGGCGAAGGCCAGCTCAGCCTGACCAAGTTCCTGCTGCTGACCGACAAGCCGGTCGACCTGCGCGACTTCAAGACGACGCTGGCGCACATCCTCGCGCGCACGCGCTTCCAGACCGACCTGTACGTGTTCGGCAGCCTGTCGATGGACACGCTCGACTACGCCGGGCCGGCGGTCAACAAGGGCAGCAAGGGCGTGCTGCTCGGAATCGGCGAGCCGGTGCGCACGCTGCCGACCGAGTTCTCCGGCGCGCTGCCGCCGCAGTTCCCGAAGGCGCGCGTGTTCTGCCCCGGCTGCCTCGTCGTGCAGGGCCCGGCCTTCGCCGGCTGGCGCTCGGCCGCGCGCGACCTCGCGCAGTGCCAAGCGCTCGCCAACTGGCCGCTCGTCGTGCTCGTCGACGACGCCGACAAGGCGGCGAAGTCGGCGGTCAACTTCTTGTGGACGACGTTCACGCGCTTCGAGCCGGCGTCCGACCTGCACGGCAAGGACCTGCAGCTGGTGCGCACCCAGCCGAGCTGGACGCCGCCGGTGGTGATCGACGCGCGCATGAAGCCCACCTACCCGAAGGAACTGTTCTGCGACCCCGACACCGCCAAGAAGGTGTCGGCGCGCTGGCGCGAGTACTTCCCGACGCGCGACGTCGCCATGGGCGACAGCGACCGCGGCCACCTCGACTGACTGCGCTTCGGAACGGCGCGACGCGCGTTGACGCGCTTGCGCCGCCGCGGTCCCATCCCCGCCCCGCCATGAGCTACCGCGATCTCGATCCCGTCGACGCGCAGAAGGAACTCGCCGCCGACCCGACCCTGCGCATCCTCGACGTGCGCACGCCGCCGGAGCACCAGAGCCACCGCCTGACCGGCGCGACGCTGGTGCCGGTGCAGGAACTCGCGCAGCGCCTGGGCGAGCTCGACAAGGACGCCAACTGGCTGGTGCACTGCGAGCACGGCGTGCGCAGCCGCACTGCGTGCGACATCCTGGCGCGGGCGGGCTTCCCGAAGCTCGCCAACCTGCGCGGCGGCATCGCCCACTGGGCCGGCTGCGGCCTGCCGTTCGTGCGCGGCGCCGGCGGCCGCTGAGCCGCTCGGCGCGCAAGCGCGCTCACTTCGGCCAGAGCGCCGCGACCTGCCGGCATTCCTCGACGGTCGGCACCAGCGCGAGCCGGATGTAGCGCTCCTGGCCCTTGCCGAAGAACGCACCCGGCGCGACGACGATGCCGTGGTCGCGCAGGCGCTGCGCGTAGGCGACGCCGTCGGTGTCCCCGGGGACCTCGATCCACAGGTACAGGCCGGCCTCGCTGCCGTGCACCTGCAGGCCGCGTTCGCGGCAGAGGTCGAGCAGCACGCGGCGCTTCTGCGCGAAGGTCGCGACGCGCTCCTCGACGTGCATGGGCTCGCTCCACGCCACCGTCGCAGCCGCCTGCACGAACTCCTGCGGCGCTGTGCCCATGCTGGCGCGGAAGCGCGCATAGGCGGCGATCAGCTCGGCGTCACCGGCGACGAAGCCGCTGCGGTAGCCGGTCATGCCCGAACGCTTGCTCAGCGAGTGCACGACGAGGCAGCCCTTGCGGCCGAACTGCAGCAGGCTCTTCGGCTTCGCTCCGTCGTAGCCGAGGTCGACGTAGCACTCGTCGCTGACCAGCACGAAGCCGTACTGGTCGCGCGCCTCGACCCAGCGCTTGTAGAGCGCGTCGGGCAGGCAGAAGCCGGTCGGGTTGTGCGGGTAGTTGAGGAACACCACCGACGCGCGCTTGAGCACCGACTCCGGCAGCGCGTCGGGATCGAGCGCGTAGCCGTTGTGCACGCCGAGCGGCGCCGCGTAGGTCCACGCCTCGGCGAACAGCGCGCCGATCTCGTACACCGGGTACGCCGGCTCGCCGTACAGCACGAGGTCCTTGTCGCTCGGCACCTGCACGAACGTCATCGGCAGGTGGAACAGGCACTCCTTGCTGCCGAGCGTCGCCATGACCTCGGTCTCGGCGTCGACGGTGACGTCGAAGCGCCGCCGCAGGTAGCCGGCGACGGCGTCGCGCAGGGCCTTCGTGCCCTTGGTCGGCGGGTACTGCGAGACGTCGGCGAGGCCGGCCTTGAGCGCGTCGCGCAGGATCGCCGGCGTCGGCTCGCGCGGGTCGCCGGTGCCGAAGTCGTAGACGACCTTGCCGGCCTGCTGGATCTGGCGCTTCCAGCCGGCCAGCTGCTCCATCGGGTAGGTCGGCAGCTTGCGGAGGCGTTCGTTCACTTGCCGGCCTCGCCACCGACGGCCTTGTCGGCCTTGCCGGCCTTGGCGTCGAGCGCCTTCTGCATGGCGTCGCGGACGCGTTCGAGCAGCGCCTTGGTCGCCGCGATGCCCTGGTCCTCCGACGCCTTGCCGCCCTCGTACTCGATGCCGATGTGGCCGCGCCAGCCGTGCTTGCCGACGACGATCTCGAGCATGCGCGCGTAGTCGGTGTGCACCTCGTTGCCGGCGTCGTCGAAGTCGTGGCTCTTGGCGCTGACGCCCTTGGCGAACGGCATCAGCTCGTCGACGCCGACGTAGCGGTCGTACGTCTCCTTGTCGCTGACGCGGAAGTTGCCGAAGTCCGGCAGCGCGCCGCAGCGCGGGTGGTCGGCGGCCTTCAGCGTCTCGGCCAGCCACTTGCCGTTGCTGGAGAGGCCGCCGTGGTTCTCGACGATGACGTGGATCGCGTGCTTGTCGCCGAACTCGCTCAGCCGACGCAGGCCGTCGGCGGCCAGCTTGCGCTGCTCCTCCCAGCTGCCGCGGCTCTGCGCGTTGACGCGGATCGAATGGCAGCCGAGGAACTTGGCGGCCTCGACCCAGCGGTGATGGTTCTCGACCGCCTGCGCGCGGCGCTTCTCGTCGGGATCGCCGAGCGCGCCCTCGCCGTCGCACATGATCAGCAGGCTCTTCACGCCCTCGCCGTCGCAGCGCTTCTTCAGTTCGGCGAGGTACTTCTCGTCGCGCGCCTTGTCGGCGAAGAACTGGTTGACGTACTCGACCGCGCCGATGCCGAACGAGCGCGTCTTCTTCGGGAAGTCGAGGTTGTCGAACTCCTTGCCGCGCAGCGCGCGGTGCAGCGACCACTGCGCCAGGCTGATCTCGAACAGCGGCGCGCGCGCCGGCGTCGCCAGGGCGCCGAGCGGGCCGGGCAGGCGGACGGCGACGGCCGCGGCGGCGGCGGTGGCGAGGAAGCGACGGCGATCGAGCAGGCTGGGCGTCGAGGTCATGCGCGCCATTGGACGTTCGGCGCCGGCCACGCGCAACCCTCGCCGCGCGCCGGCGCCGCGGCTATCCTCTCCGCCCCCCGGCCGCCTGCGCGGCCCCACCACCACGCACGAACCCGACTCCGCACCGACTGCCATGGCGATCCGCGTCACCGAATGCAAGAAGGGCATGGTCGTCCGCTTCGAGAACGACCTGTACCAGATCACGCGCTACGACCACCTCACGCCGGGCAACCTGCGCGCGATCCACCACGTCTACCTCAAGCACCTGAAGAACGGCCGCCAGAAGGAGGTGCGCATGAAGACGAGCGACACGCTCGACCTCGTGTACCTCGACTCGCGCGAGGCGCAGTACCTGTTCAAGGACTCGCTCGGCTACACGTTCATGGACAACGAGACCTTCGAGCAGTTCGTGCTCAGCGCGGAGGTCGTCGGCGAGTCGATGCAGTTCATCACCGACAACAGCAA
This sequence comes from Planctomycetota bacterium, assembly GCA_040375075.1. GTDB lineage: Bacteria > Planctomycetota > UBA1135 > UBA1135 > UBA2386 > UBA2386. The sequence goes on from JBEITC010000159.1 coordinate 7,151, forward strand.
CGCGACGGTGGTGTTCTGCGACGGCGAGGCGCTGACGGTGCAGCTGCCGCCGATCGTCACGCTCGAGGTCAAGGAGACCGAGGACGCGGTGCGCGGCGACACGGTGAGCGCGGTGCAGAAGCCGGCGACGATGTCGACCGGGCTCGTCGTCAAGGTGCCGGCCCACATCAAGGTCGGCGAGCTGCTGAAGATCGCGACCGAGACCGGCGAGTTCATGGGCCGCGCGTAGCAGCCGCCCGCGGGGCGGCGGCGACGGCGAGGCCGAGTGCTGCGATCGGCAGCACGTGCAGCGTCGTGCGGTCGGCGGCGACCGCGAGATGCCACGCCAGGTCGTGCACGGTGCCGACGAATACCGCCACGTAGGCGCTGAGCGCGAGCGCGCACGCGAGCCAGGCATGCGCCGCGAGCCCTGCGAGCGCGGCTCGGCCGCGCACCGCCAGCGCCGCGGGCAGGGCGACGAACAAACCAAGCGGCAACCACCCGGTCGCGGAGCCATCGAGCAGGAGGTCGAGGTGGTGCTCGAGCGCCTGCGGCGCATGCGTCGGCAACTGCGCGACGATGCGGGCCGCGAGGCCCTTCTGCCCGGGCGCGGGGAGCATGTCGCGCGACAACCCCAACCCCGCGAAGACGCGCGCGTGACCCAACGCCGCGCGCAGCCGCACCAACAACCAGGCCGCGCGTTGCCACCCCGCGCCCCC
>JBEITC010000396.1:0-3909 GCA_040375075.1 Planctomycetota bacterium
CGCGCGCTCGAAGCGGCGATCGTGGCGTTGCTCGGCCAGCGCGCGGCGGGCGCGACCATCTGCCCATCGGAGGCGGCGCGCGCGGTCGCAGCCGACTGGGAGCCGTTGATGGAGCGCGCCCGCATGGCCGCGCGCCGGCTGGTCGCGGCTGGCGCGGCGGTGATCACGCAGCGCGGCGTGGTGGTGGATCCGTCGACGGCGAAGGGGCCGATCCGGGTGCGGCGGCGGTAGGGGTGGCGGGTGGGCGGCGGGCGCTGCGCGCGCACTACGCGATGACACGCGCGCGCCGCCCCCGCGCGTTGCCGGGCGCGTGTCATCCGCCGAAGCTCGCCCGCACCATGGCGCAACGACGCATCGAACTGACGGCCCTGTGGGGCCACGGCGACGCCGAGACCTGCTTGCCGGTCAGTTGGCGGATGTGGGTGCGCATCTGCCGCGGCGAGACGTGCAGCGGCGAAGCGAAGGGCTGCTACGAAGGCCGCACGTTCTCGACGTACTGGTCGTTCGAGGATCGCACCGTGTCCGTCGGCAACGACGACGGCGGCAGCGTCTTCCGCGGCCGGCTGGAGGACCTGCACGTCCACGACACGGCGACCGGCGAGCGCGTCGAGCCGATGACGCGGGAGGAGGCACTGCGGGCGGGGTTGCGGCCGCGGTGAGCGGGGCGGCGCGCGTGCCGATCGGCTTCGCTATCTAGCGAGCACCGGCGTCGCGCGGCGCGCCTCGCAGGCAGCGGCTAGCGCGGGGCGGAAGGCAGCGGCGGCAGCGGGAAGTGGTGGGCCGTGCAGGATTCGAACCTGCGACTTCGACCTTGTGACGATCGCACTCTACCAACTGAGTTAACGGCCCGTCCGAGCTGCCGAACGGCGCGGGGCTCTGTAGCCCTGCGGGGCGGAAGAAGGTAGCTCGCGCGTCCGCGGCGTGCAAGCCTGCGGTGGCGGGCGCGGACCAGCGCGGGACGCGCCGGCGGGGCGCGATCGGCGGACGCTCAGCCCGAACGGGCGGTGGCGCCGACCGTCGGCGCCGACCGCCCGCTGCGACCGGTCCTTCAGTCGCCGAACACGATGCCCTGCGCCAGCGGCAGGCTCGTGCCGAAGTTCACCGTGCTGGTCTGGCGGCGCATGTAGACCTTCCAGCTGTCGCTGCCGCTCTCGCGGCCGCCGCCGGTCTCCTTCTCGCCGCCGAACGCGCCGCCGATCTCAGCGCCGCTGGTGCCGATGTTGACGTTGGCGATGCCGCAGTCGCTGCCGGCCGCCGACAGGAAGCGCTCGGCATCGCGGACGTTCATGGTGAAGATCGAGCTCGACAGGCCCTGCGGCACGTCGTTGTTGACCGCGATGGCCTCGTCGATCGACTTGACCGGCACGATGTAGAGGATCGGCGCGAACGTCTCCTCCTTGACGATCGGCAGCGTGCCGTTGCAGCGCACGATCGTCGGCTCGACGTAGGCGCCGCCCTTGCAGCCCTTGACGCTGGCGCGCTTGCCGCCGACGACGACCTTGCCGCCCTGCTCGACCGCCGACTTGACCGCGTGGTCGAAGGCCTTGGCGCTGGCCTCGTCGATCAGCGGGCCGACGAGCGTCTTCTTGTCCATCGGGTTGCCGATGCGGCACTGGGCGTAGGCCTTGACCAGCCGCGCCTGCAGGTCGTCGACGACCGATTCGTGCACCAGCAGCCGGCGCGTCGTGGTGCAGCGCTGGCCGGCGGTGCCGACGGCGCCGAAGACGATGCCGCGCACGGCGAGCGCGAGGTCGGCGTCGGCCATCACGGCGATGGCGTTGTTGCCGCCGAGCTCGAGCAGCGAACGGCCGAAGCGCTGCGCCACGCGCGGGCCGACGATGCGGCCCATGCGGGTGCTGCCGGTCGCGCTGACCAACGGAATCGACGGGTCGTCCAGCAGCGCGCCGCCGACGGTGAGATCCGGGCCGACCACGAGGCCGACGAGCGCGGCCCATTCCTTGCCGAGCACGTCCGCTGCGATCTTCGTCATCGCGATCGCGGTCAGCGGCGTCTTCAGCGACGGCTTCCACAGGCAGCTGTCGCCGCAGACCAGCGCCAGCATCGAGTTCCAGGCCCAGACGGCGATCGGGAAGTTGAACGCCGTGATGATCCCGACCGTGCCGAGCGGGTGCCACGTCTCGCGCATGTGGTGGTTGGGCCGCTCGCTCGCGATCGTGAGGCCGTACAGCTGGCGCGACAGGCCGACGGCGAAGTCGGCGATGTCGATGCACTCCTGCGCCTCGCCGAGGCCTTCCTGCAGGATCTTGCCGGCTTCGAGCGAGACCAGCTTGCCGAGCAGCTCCTTCTTCTCGCGGAAGGCGTTGCCGATCTGGCGCACGTACTCGCCGCGCTTGGGCGCGGGCAGCTCGCGCCAGCGCAGGAACGCCGCGTGCGCTGCCTTGCTGACCGCCGCGTAGTCCTGCGGCGTCGCCATCTGCACGGTCCCGATCTCGGAGCCGTCGATCGGCGAGCGCACGGTCAGCGTCTCGCCCTTGGTCTTGCGCCACGCGCCGTCGAAGGCGCCCGAGTTGGACTTGCCGAGGCCGAGTTGGGCCAGGAAGGAGAGATCCATGGGGCGAGCATGGTGCCCGCCGCGGCGGGCGGCGCAAGGCGCGGGGCGCGGACGCAGCGCCCGGAGGCCGCGCGTGAACCGCCCTTCCTGCCGCTTGGCTTCGCCCCGCCGCCCCGGTACCTACGGTGGCGTGCTGCTGTCCGCCGGCGAACTCCAGGGCGTCCTGCTCGAACTCGCGCTGCTGTTCGCCCTGTGCGTCGGCGTCGCGGTGACCTTCCACCGCTTCCGCTTGCCGCCGATCGTCGGCTTCCTGGTCGCCGGCGTGCTGGTCGGGCCCAACGCCATCGGCCTCGTCGAGCACCGCGACATGGTCGAGCACCTCGCCGAGGTCGGCGTGGTCGTGCTGCTGTTCGCGGTCGGCCTCGAAGTGCCGCTCGGGCAGATCCAGCGGCTGCGTCGCGCCATCTTCGTCGGCGGCGGCGTGCAGATCGTCGGCACGATCCTGGCGACCGGCGGGCTGGCGATGGCGTGCGGCGCCTCGTGGCAGCTCGGCGTGCTGCTCGGCTTCCTGATCGCGCTCTCCAGCACGGCGGCGGCGACCAAGATCCTCGTCGACCACGGCGAACTCGCGGCGCCGCACGGTCGCGCCGTGCTCGGCATGATGATCGCGCAGGACCTCGCGGTCGTGCCGATGATCCTGCTGCTGCCGTTCGTCGTCGGCGGCGAAGCCGCCAGCGCCTCGCCGCTGCGGTCGCTCGCCAACCTCGGCGTGTTCGCGGCCGTGCTGGTCGCCGCGCGGCTGCTCGTCGGCCCGCTGGTGCGGCTCGTCGCGCGCACGCGCAACCGCGAGCTGTTCGTGCTGTTCCTGGCGACGTGGTGCCTTTCGCTCGCCGTCGTCACCGCGGCGCTCGAGCTGTCGCTCGCGCTCGGCGCGTTCCTCGCCGGCGTGCTCCTCGCCGACTCCGACCACCACAGCCAGGCGGCCAGCGAGACCGAGCCGTTCCGCGACGCGTTCGCCAGCCTGTTCTTCGTCTCGATCGGCATGCTGTTCGACGGCGGCGTCGTGCTCGATCGGCCGCTCGCCGTCGGCATCGGCCTCGCCGCGGTGGTCGGCGGCAAGGCGCTGCTGGTGGCGCTGGCGGTCGCGCAGCTCGGCCAGCCGGGCTGGGTGCGGTTGCGCGCGGCGTTGACCGCGGCCCAGGTCGGCGAGTTCTCGTTCGTGCTGGTGCAGCTCGCCAAGCAGAAGAACCCCGACCTGCTCGCCGGCGACCTCGAGCGCGTGTTCCTCGTCGTCGCCGTGCTGTCGATCGCCGGCACGCCGCTGCTGTACGCGCTCGGCAAGCGACTGGCGGCGCGCGCCCGCGACGCCGCGCCGGCGCCGGGTGGCGATCGCCACG
>JBEITC010000068.1:0-11706 GCA_040375075.1 Planctomycetota bacterium
CAGCGCGAGCCGGACCGGCGCCGGAACCGGCTTGAGCGGCGCGTCCTCGCGGCAGACGACCGCCTGGAAGCCAAAGGCGAGACCCAGCCGGTCGAGCACGTAGGCGGCGTCCGTCGCCGGCCGGCCGGTGACGACGGCGAGCGGCCGCCGACGACCCCATGCGCGCAGCAGCGCGGCCGGCGCCAGCGCCTGCTCGCCGTCGCGCCGCTCGCGGTAGCAGGCCTCGAAGCGCTCGACGACCTCGCCGAGCGCGCAACGGACTCCCGTCGCCGTGATCAGCCGGTGGGTCAGCGCCCAGTCGTCGTTGGCGTTGCCGCGGGCCTTCGCCGCCGCGACGTCCGCGGGCGTCACCGCGGCGCCGAACGCGCGCGCCGTGGCGACGATGGCGTGCCGGTAGGACGCCGACACGTCGACGAGCACGCCGTCGAGGTCGAAGAGCAGCGCGGCGGGAGCGAGCGCTGCGCGCAGCGCCGCCCGCAGGCGCGCGAAGCCCGCCGGATCGCCCGGCAGGCCGATGCGCACGGCGTCGGCGAGCCCGGCGCGACCGGGGAAGCGGCGCAGTCCGACGCCAGCCGTCGCCGCCGCCGCGACCACGAAGTCCGCGTCGACGCCGCGCACGAGCACGAAGTTGCCTTCGCTCGGCAAGGACGGGCGCGCCCCATGCAGCGGGAGCTCGGTCAGCAACGCGGCCCGCTCCGCGCGCACCACAGCCACGTGATCGGCGACGTCCGCAGCGCCGCTGCGCAGCCGGAGCACGGCGAGGCGCGCCGCGACGTCGGCGACCGGCATCGGGTTGCCGTGCGCGCGCAGCGCCGCGATGGCGAGCGGGTCGCCGAGCGCGTAGCCGACGCGCAGCCCCGCGAGCCCCCACGCCTTGGACAGCGTCCGCACGACCACGATCTGCTCGTGGCGCAAGGCGAAGTCCGTCAGGTCGACGTCGGCGAACTCGGCGTAGGCCGCGTCGAGCACGATCGTCACGCCCGGCAGCGCGCGCACGAGCCGTTCGAGGTCGGCGGCGGTCGCCGAGGCGCCCGTCGGATTGTTGGGCGAGACGACGAACACGACGCGCAGGTCGGGGCCGGCGCTGGCCAGCGCCGCATCGGTCGGGAACGGCCCCTCCGGCCACGGCACGGCGACGGCGACGCCGCCGGCGATCGCGACGTAGCGTTCGATCATCTCGAACGTCGGGACCGGCAGCAGCGCCGAGCCGCCGCCGCGCAGCGTCCAGAGGCAGCAGCGCAGCAGCACGTCGTCACCGCCGTTGCTGACCAGCACCCGCTCGACGCCGACGCCGTGCCGGGCAGCGAGCGCCGCGCGCAGTTCGTCGCCGCTCGGATAGCGCGACAGGTCGCACGCGTCGATCGTCGAGGCTTCGGGCATGCCGCGCGGCGGCCGGCCTTCGTTGCGCGAGAGGTCGAGCGAGATCGGCGCCGGGAACGGCGGCGGCGCGTAGACGGAGGGCGCGTTCATGGCACGATCTGCTCGCAGGAGGAGACGACGAGATCGGTCGCGCCGGCGGCCTTCAGCAACGGCAGCAGCCGCGGCAGGTCCGCGCGCGGCACCGCGGCGCGCACCGCGAAGCCCGATCCGCGGTGCAGCGAAGCGACCGTCGGTTCGCGCATGCACGGCAGCACCGCGACGACGCGCGCGAGATCGGCCTCGCCGACGTTGAGGTCGAGCATGGCGCGGGCGCGCGCGGCCAGCGCGGCGCGCAGGCACAGCACGAGCCCTTCGATGCGCGCGCGCTTGCCGGCGTCGTCGAGCGCGCGCGGGTGCGCGTAGAGGCGCGTGGTCGAACGCATGACCTCGTCGACGACCTGGAGGCCGTTGGCGGCGAGGGTCGCCCCGGTGGCGGTGTTGTCGAGGATCGCGTCGGCGTCCTCCGGCGGGAACACCTCGGTCGCGCCGTACGCGCGCACGAAGGCCGCCGTCGGCGCGTTGGCGGCGATCCAGCGCCGCGCCAGCCGCTCGTACTCGCTGACGACGACCAGCGGCCGACCGTTCGCGCGGTCCGGCAGGCGGCCGGCGCGCAGCAGTTGCGCGGGCGCGGCGACGACGAGCCGCACCGGGTCGAGGCCGGTGTCGAGCAGTTCGACGACGTCGGCGCCGAGTTCGGCGACCCAGTCGGCGCCGGCGAAGCCGACGTCGCGCGAGCCCGCTGCGAGCATGCCGACGAGGTTCTGCGGCTTGAGCAGCTTGGCGCCGAAGCCGGACAAGGACACGGCGGGACGGTAGGCGCGCGCCTCGGCGGCCACCTGCACGCCGGCGGCGGCGAGCAGGCTGCGCACGCCCGCCTCCATGCGGCCCTTGGGCAGGCCGAGGCGGACTTCGGGCGCGGGAGCGGAATCAGGGATCGTGGTCATGGTCGGCGTTGGAATGGCCGACCCAGCAGCACGCGTCGCCTGGAAACGACGACGCCGACCGCTGGGGTCGGCGTCGTGTCGAGTTCCGGTCTACGTCACCGGCACACGGGCACGCGCGCCAAGCCCCGCAGGGGATGGTGCAGATGCGCGTGCAGATGGCGGAACGTGCAGGACGTCACGGCGCGGACCATAGGGCGCGTCCGCGCCGGTTCAAGGGCCTCGCACCGGCTCACTTCTTCGGCGGCTTCGCGCGCTTGTTCGGCCACGGGTCCTTCATGTCGACCACCCACTGCCGCCAGACCTTCTCCAGCTCGGCGACGTCGACTCCGTCCAGCGCCTTCTGCAGCGCGCCCTTGCGCACGCCGGCGCCGGCGACGGTCTTCTGCTCGATGGTCGGCGACGCGCCGAGCTTGGCGAGTTCCGCCGCGTAGTCGGCCTTCATCGCCTCGAAGTACGTCGGCAGGATGCGCGACCACCTGGGGTGCGACTGCGCCTCCTTGGCGTGCTTGAGGAAGTACACGAACGACCACGCGCCGGCGTAGAAGTAGCGGATGCGCGCGGCGTTGTAGAACTGCGCGCGCTCGGCCTCGAGGATCTGCTTCAGCGGCACGAAGTCCTTGCCGAACTCGCACATGTCCTTGGCGACGTGGATGCGCCAAGGGCTCGGATCGACGCGCAGCACCTTGCCGGTGCCGTCGCCGATCTCGGCGCCCGAGAAGTAGTCGCCGTAGCCTTCGTTGAACCAGTCGTGCGGCGAGAACTCGCCGACGGCGTAGTGGATGTACTGGTGGAAGGCCTCGTGGTAGAGCACGAGCAGCGAGTCGTCGTTCGTCATCGAACGGTTCGCCTTCTCGAGCTTGCGCTTCTCGTCCTCGTCGAGCGTCTTCATCGTGTACGAGTAGTCGAAGAAGACGAGCTCCTCGTTGCCCGGGTGCCAGAAGCCGCCGCTGTTCGGCGGGCCGCCGTACTGGTGGTACTCCTCCTTGGTGCGGCAGATGCGCACGATCGCCAGCCGGTCCATCGGGCCGGTCGGCGGGAACAGCTCCATGTACAGCCCGCGCATCGCCTCGATGTCGCGCGCGATGCGCTTGATCAGCGCCTCGTTCTTGCTGTGGTGGACGATCAGGTAGTTCTCGGTGTCGAGCGCCTTCCAGCCCTTGGCCAGCTCGGCGCGCGCCTTCTTGCGCGCCTCGACCGAGCCGAAGCGGCCGCTGCCGTAGAGGCGCTCGATCGACTCCTCGGCGAACTCGTTGGCCGAGTCGCTCGCGGGTTTGAGGCTCTGGCCGATGCGCTGCACCTGCGTCTGCAGCGGCTTGTGGTAGTCGGCGGGCGCGAGGCCGTAGACGCCGAACACCTCGCCACCCTGCTCCTTGCGCGCCATGAACCCGAGCGGGCCGCCGTCGGGGCCGGGGCGCGACAGCGTGAAGAAGCCGGGCTTCTTCGGGTCCTCGGCGAATTCGACGCCGCGGAAGCGCTTCTGGAACTGCGCCCACGACGTCACCTTGCTCTGCTCCTCCATCTGCTCGCGCAGGTTCGAGGGCCCCTTGGCGTCGTCCTTGCCTTCGCCGGCGCCGGTCGTCGCCGCGGCGAGCGCGAAGTGGAACACGTTCAGCTGCGGCTTGAAGGCCGCGAACTGGCGCTCGTCGAGGCGCTTGAGCTCGTCCGGCTGGGCCTTGAGCAGGAACTTCGCCACCGTCACCTGCTCGGTCGGCGGCAGCGGCATCTCGTCGTAGGCGACCGGGTAGTGGAAGGTCACCGGCGCCGCCTTGTTCTCGAACGTCTTGTAGCCGGGCGGCGCCTGGCCGCGCAGCGGCGCGGCGATCACGGCGGCGAGGACGAGCGCGGCGACGACGGCGATACGGCGCATGGCCGGCCCACCATAGCAGGCCGGCCCGCCAGCGGTCAGCCCGCCGCGCGCGCCAGCTTGTCGACGGCCAGGAACGCGACCGCGTAGATCGCCACCGCGACCAGCAGCACGGCGTGGAAGCCGAAGTTCATCGACACGATGACGGTCACCACCGAGCCGACGACGGTGGCCGAGCCGTTGACCGCCCACGCCCACGGCACGAAGGCCGGGCTGCTGCGCTGCACGAGCGCCACGCCGTGCGCGAACGGCATGCCGAGCAGCAGCGCCATCGGCGCGACCATGGCGGCCGCGACCAGCGCGCGCACCGGCAGGCTGGCGCCGATGGCGGCGTCGGTGAGGTCGGTGCCGAACAGCACGATGGCGACGGTCACCGCGCCGATGCCGACCGGGATCATGCGGGCGCGGGCGACGCCGCCGCGCAGCCAGCGCGCCGACAGGAAGCTGCCGACGCCGGTGAACACCAGGATCGCCAGCAGCGTGACGACGATCGAGTACAGCGGCTGGCCGAGCAGCAGCGTCAGCTTCTGGATCATCGCGATCTCCAGGAAGATGAAGCCGACGCCGATGCCGGCGAAGTACACGAGGAAGCGGCCGACGTGGCGGCCCTTCGCCTCGCCGCGGCGGAACGCGAGCGGCAGAACGATCAACAGCGTCGCGACGACGGTCGAGAAGGCGAGCTGCCCCCACAGGAACAGCGGGTTGCCCTGCGAGACCTCGGTGGCCTCGGCGAGCAGCTTCTGCTGCTCCTCGGTCGGCGTGTCCCAGCGCGTGAAGTTGAAGAAGTACGGCTGGTCGTCGGTGGTCGGCGTGATGCGCCGCGGGAAGTCGCGGATGAACGCCGCCTTGTCCTTCTCGCCGACGAAGCGCTCGACGATGCTGCCCGACGACGGGCGCAACGGCAGGTACTCCTTCTCGTGGCCGGTCGTGGCCAGGAAGGCCTCGAGCCGCGCCACCTCCGCCTCCGCGAACGCGCCGCGCTTGACCAGCACGGACGTCAGGCCGTCGACCGGCGAGTTGATCACCGCCACCGACGGCGCGATGTCGCCAGCGCCCATGTCGTCGAACGCCTGCTGCACGTTGGCGAGCAGACGCAGCTTCTCCATGTTGGCGCCCATGCGCGTGATCTGCAGGATGCCGCCCTCCTGCAGGCGGCCATACATCTGCCGCACCGCCTCGACGGTGTAGAGGTAGTTCTCGGCCAGCACGTAGGCGCCCGACGCGAGCGACGTCCACGTGTCGATGCCGGTCATCTGGATGATGTCGTACCGGCCGGTCTCGCGCATCAGCGCCGAGCGGCCCTCGTCGCACACCAGCTCGACGCTCGGGTCCTCGCGCAGGCCCTTGCTGAAGCCCGCCGCGACGGTCTGGTGCACCTCGAGCACGCCGCGGTTGAGCTCGATGCCCTTGACGTACGAAGCGCCGGCGAGCTTGTGCGCCCAGATGTCCGGGCCGCCGCCGACGCCGATGACGAACACGCGCGGCTTGCTGCCTTCCTTCACCTTGGCCGACAGCGCGTAGACGGTACGCAGCAGGTATTGGCGGCCCATCTCGGCGTTCGTGTAGTCCGACACGAACGTGCCGGCGTCGCCGTCCTGCATGATCCACTTCTGCGCGCCGAGCTTCTCGCGGTTGGCGGGGTCCAGCACCGCGGCCATGTCGTTCTTGCCGATGCCGTACGCGTACCAGTTGGGCAGCGGGCTCTGGATGACGTCGATGCGGCTGTTGGCGCTCCAGCGCGAGAACTGGTGCGGGCTGTCGAGGTCGAGACGCTGCTGCTGCGTGACCTGGAGGAACTTCTTGCCCGGGACCGGGAACATGCCGTCGAACGACGGCATCCACGCCAGCAGTCCGGCGACCGCCGCGGCGGCGATCACGGCGGCGAGCCGGCGCACGCGCGCTGGCGCGACCGAGGCGCAGGCCAACGCGCCGAGCGCGGCGACGGCGCAAAGGCAGCCGCCGGCGCCGAACGGCCAGAGCAGCAGCGGGCACAGCAGGCAGCCGACGCCAGCGCCGAGCAGGTCGCTCGCGTACACCGAGTGCACGCGGTGCGCGTAGACGGACAGGATCAGGCCGACGGCGGCGCCGCCGAAGAAGAACGGCACGGTGATGCCGAGGTTGAACACGGCGAACTGCAGGAACTGCGCCATCTCCGCGGCCGAGAAGCCGAAGGCGAGCGCTTCCGGCATCGGCATCGTGCGCGCGAACTGCCACGTCACGCCGAGGCTCAGCACGTACAGGACCGTCGCGCCGAGGATCCAGGCCTCCGGGTTCTTGCGCCAGCGCGCCTCGAGCAGGGTCAGCGCCGATCCCGACGCGCCGATGCCGAGCAGGCTGTTGCTGATGATCAGGAAGCTGAAGTGGAAGGCGAGGCGTAGCGCGCACAGGCGCGTCAACAGCACCTGGAAGGCGAGCAGCGACGCCGACAGCACGGCGATGCCGAGGAACATCCCCCACGGCACCTTGCGTTCCGACAGTTGGTTCATGCGAGCACGGACGAGCGGAATGGCGCAGAAGGGTAGCCCGCACGCGCAGCCTGGGACCCGCGAAATCCCGCGCTGCGACGCTCCGATGGCGTCGGACGTTCCGGCGCGACCGGCGCCGCGCCGCCGTCACTTCGGCAGCGTCTCGCCGTCGGCGAACAACTGCGCGCGCGTCAGCGCGTGCCGCCGCGGACTCGACGGCGCAGCGACGACCTTGCCGTCCTGCAGCGCGCCGACGCGCAGCTCGAACACCCACGGCTCGTGGCGGAAGACCAGCGCGTGCAGCGTGCCGAAGGCGTGGCTGCCGCCGCGCTCGACCGACTGCAGCATCGTCCACGCCTCGGCGACGTCGACCTTGCGGTCGCCGGCGTCGATGCAGCCGGCGATGCCGCTCGCCAGTTCCTTCGCGCGGCCGACGCTGTCGCCGCTGGCCTTGCGGCCGTCGGCGCGGGTGCGGAAGTGGTTGGTCAGCACCATCGGCCCGCCGTCGTGCGCGTGCTCGACCGCCGACTTCACGTCGGTCTCGAACACGCGCGTCGGCGGCCCTTCCTTCGGCACGACCGGCAGCGTCAGGTGCGTCATGAAGCCGGCCGGCGGGCTGGTGCAGCCAAGCAGCTCGGCGGCCTTGGCGAACGTCGCCGCCGGTTCGCCGACGCCCTGCGCCAGGATCGCGCGCGTCGCGATCGCCGACGGCCACGACGACGGCTGCGGCGACCAGCTGACCTTCGCCGAGCCGACGTGCAGCGACGCCATCGCGCCGTCGCTGCTCACGCCGGTGACGGCGCCGAGGTAGCCGGGCCACGCCACCGCGGCGACGGCGCGGCCGTTCTCCAGGTGTGCCACGTGCACGATCGTCTGGTCGAGCATGTGCGCGCCGGTGAACGGCCAGTCGAAGTTGCGCGCGGTCAGCACGCCGCCGCCGACCGCCTGCTCGCCCCAGACGGTGAAGCTGCTGCAGCCCATCAGGCCGAACACGTCGAGCGCGGTGACGATCTGCAGGTCGGCGAAGTCGAAGTCGCGGTCGAGGTCCTCCATGCGCAGCGCGACCTTGCTGTCGACGAGGCCGCGCCAGAGCGCCGCGAGTTCGCGCTGCGCGTCGTCGGGCAGCTCGATCAGGCGCGGCAGCATCGCGCGCGCCTGCTGCAGCAGCGGCTGCTTGCGGCCAAAGCGCGCCGCGAACTCCGGCACCGCGGTCGCGACGATGCGGTCGGCGAGCAGCCGGCCATGCGCGTAGCCGCGCTCTTCGGGGCTCCCCCACGTGCGCAGCACGGTGAGCCCGGCGTGCGTCTCGACGCGACCGCGCAGCGTCGGCGGGGCGGCCGCAACGGCGGGCGGAGCAACGGGCGCGCCGCCTTGCGCGGCGGCGGCGCACAGCAGCAGGAACGGCGGCAGGGCGCGGCGGAACGTCATGCCGCGCATCCTACCGACGACGACCGACGGCCGCGGGCCGCGACCGCGCGTCACTTCGCGGCGCGGTAGACGTCCTGCACGCTCTTCAGCAGCTTGAGCGCATCGGCCTTCGGGCGCTGGAAGGCGTTGCGGCCCATGATCGAGCCGAAGGAACCGCCGTCGGCGAGTCCCTTGATCTCGGCCAGGACCTCGTCGGAGCCCTTCGCCTCGCCGCCCGAGAAGATGACGATGCGGCGGCCGCCGAACGCGGCCTGCACGACGTGGCGCGTGCGCTCGGCCAGCGTGCCGGTGGCGATCTTCTCGCTCTCGTAGACCTTCTTGGCGGCGTCCTGCTCGAGCGCCTCGGTCGGCGGCTTGACCTTGATGATGTGCGCGCCGAGCTGGGCGGCGATCTGCGCGGCGTAGGCGGCGACGTCGATCGCGGTCTCGCCCGTCTTGCTCAGCGACGTGCCGCGCGGGTAGCTCCAGACGACGACCGCGAGGCCGGCTTCCTTCGCTTCCTCGCTGATCTTGCGCAGCTCCATGTACATGGCGTCGCGCTGGCTGCTGCCCGGATAGATCGTGAAGCCGATGCCGGCGCAGCCCAGCCGCAGCGCGTCCTTGACCGAGCCGGTCACCGCCGGCTTCGGATCCTTCGGGCTGAACAGCGAGTCGCTGTTGTTGAGCTTGAGGATCAGCGGGATGCGGCCCGCGAACTTGCGCGCGCCGGCCTCGAGGAAGCCGAGCGGCGCGGCGTAGGCGTTGCAGCCCGACTCGATCGCCAGCTCGAAGTGGTAGTACGGGTCGTAGCCGGCCGGGTTCTTGGCGAACGAACGCGCCGGGCCGTGCTCGAAGCCCTGGTCGACGGGCAGGATGACGAACTTGCCGGTGCCCGCCAGGGCGCCGGTGTCCATCATCCAACGGAGGTTCTTCAGGACGCCGGGGTTGTCGGACTCGTACCAGCTGAGGATCTCGTCGACGCGCTTGCTCATGGATCGGTTGGGGCGACCCGTCCGGGCCGCGTTTGGGAAGGCGGCGATCGTGGAGCCCTCCCCCGCGCGATGCAAGCGCGCCGGGCGTCGGCCAGCGCCGCCGGCCGCGGCGGCCGACGGTTCGCGTCAGCCCGCCCGCGTCACTTCAGCTTCAGCTCGCGGCCCGACGAGCCCGTGGTGAACTCCCAGAAGAACCACAGCGGATCGGCCGTGCCGACCTGGAGCAGGCAGCGCACCTGGTAGTGCTTGTTCGGGTCGAGGTGCTCCTTCGGCAGCGCGAACAGCACGTCGCGGCGATCCTGCTTCTTGTTGAGCGGGACGTTGGGCGTGTGGACGTGGCACGGCACTTCCTTCTTGCCGCGCGCCATCCACGCGTTGAAGTCCTCCTGGCCCTTGGCGCAGTAGTTCTTCACCGGCTGCTTGCCGCCCTTGTTCGCCTCCCACAGCGAGATCGTCGCCTCGCCGAGGCGCTTCTGCATCTCGTTGCTGAACTGCACGCTGATCGTGTAGCCGCAGTCGCGGACGTCGTTCTGGCCCTCGGGCAGGTCCTCGAGCGGGTTCGGGTTCTCGTACGACGGGAACGCCGTCGGCACGCCGACGTGGTTGTGCGGCGGCCACACCACCCAGTTCGGGCTCGTCGCCGGGTCGTACGGCTCCTCCATCGAGCCCATGTCGAGCACGCCGACCGAGAAGTCCGTGTCGGTCAGGTAGGCGAAGCCCAGGCGCTTGATGTTGTGCCGCAGCATCGGGAAGCGGTGGTACGGCGTGCCGATCCAGCCGTCGACCGAGTCGCGGGCGAACTCGGCGCCGCGCTGGCCCTTCACCGTGACGATGTTGCCGCTGCCGGCCTGCTGGCCGCGGCGCGTGAAGTCCTCGTGCGCCGGGTCCTCCTCGTGGATGTCCGGGCCGTCCTTGTCGGCCAGCTCGCGGTGGTTCATCACGTACTTGGCGTGCAGGTCGGTGCCGATCGACGTCTCGGCGTCCATCTCGCACTCCGTCAGCGGCACGAACCTGCCCTCGGTCATGTTGCCGGACTCGGGGAACACGAAGCCGATCGCCTGGCCGCGCACCTGGTTGATGCGGTCGAGGGCGGCGAGCTCCTCCTTGCTCGGCCGCTCGGGCAGCAGCGGCGGGCCGTAGCCGGTGCCGAACGCCACGCCGGAGTCGCCGCGGGCCCATTCGCGCCACTCGGCGTCGATCGCCTCGCTCGACTTGCCGAACACGTTCGCGAAGACCTCCTAGATCTGCTCGAGCGTCGGCACCTGCTTGTCGGCGTCCGGCAGCGCGAGGAAGAACTCGAGCCACTTGGTCGGATAGGCCGCCATCATCCAGGTCATCAGGCTCCAGGTCTTGAGGCGGCAGTCGTTGCGGAAGCGCGACAGCTTCTCGCGCGGCACCTGGCCCAGCGCCCAGTCCTGGTTCGACATCGCCTGGTCGCGCACGGTGCGCATCCACCAGTTGGTGCCCTCCGGCAGCGCGAGCGCGTCGTCGCCCTGCGTGCCCTCCGGCAGCGCGCCCCAGCGCGAGATCGACGTGGCCTTCATGTACCACGTGATCGCGTGCACGATGCCCTGGCCGACGCCGTCGTTGCGGCCGAGCAGGAAGCCGTCGAACGTCACGTACGCGACGAGGCTGTCCTGGATGTAGCGCGGCGAGCCGCCGACCTTCAGCACCGCCGGGCCGCTCTTGCTGCGCCACGCGTTGTTGGCGAAGCGCATCGCCGCCTTCGGGTCGCCGCCGCCGTGCACCGACGGGTTGGCCTGCAGGAACACCTCGCGCTCGCGCTCGGTGGCCAGGAAGGCGTGCCAGCTGTAGCTGCGGATCGCGCGCTCGCGGAACTGCAGCTTCTTCGCCATCTCCTCGCCGAGCAGGTAGACGCCGAACTCGACGGCGCGCTCGGCCCACTGCACGGCGTTGTCGGCCATCTCCTGGGTGCCGCGCGTCCAGACGGTGAAGTTCTCCGACTTGGCGCCGAAGATGTTGACGTTGGGCTTCTTCATCCACTCCGGGGCGGCGTCGCGCAGCGCGACGAGCTCCTCGGGCATGCCCGACTCCGGCAGCTGCGTGACCGGGTACTGCTTGCGCGCCAGTTCGACCACGCGCTTCTCGATCTCCTTCATCTTCAGCGCCATCGCGATCTGCGCGTCGGTGCCGAAGAAGCCGGGGCCTTCCTTGTAGCCGAGGGCAAGGTTGGCGTCCTTGTCCATCGGGTTGTAGTAGACGGCCTTCTCGAGGTGGAAGGTCGCGCGCGCGGCGTTGCCGGCCTCCTTCAGCTTGAGGCCGATCTTCTTGTGCTGGTCACCGAGCCGGACCGCGGTCTTGGCCCACTCGTCCATGACCTTGAAGCGGCCTTCGTAGCTGGCCTTGTCGACCCACTTCTTGCGCTTCTCGGGCGGCAGCGCGATCCACTGGTCCTTCTCCTTCTTGAAGCCCAGCTCGCTGCGCGCGCCCGACTGGTTCGGGTCGTACTGCAGGACGAGGTCGTAGGCCTGCTTGGCGCGCTGGCCGACCTTCTGCGACTTGGCGACGCTGGCGAAGTTCGACAGCGTGCTGACGCAGGCCTTGATCAGGTCCTGCTCCTCCTTGGCGAAGGCGTCCTGCGCGACGGCGGGGCG
>JBEITC010000373.1:0-4145 GCA_040375075.1 Planctomycetota bacterium
CATGCGCGCGTGCAGCTGCAGCGGCGCCGCCGCGTCAGGCGACGTGCGCGCGAGCGCGTCGGCCAGCTCGCGCGCCCGCGCGGCGGTCGCCAGCGCCTCGCTCGACTGGCCGAGATCGGCGTCGAGCTTCGCCAGCCGCATCGCCGCGTCGGCGGCTTCGCCGAGCAGCTCGGGGTCGTCCGCGGCCTCGGCGAGGAAGCGCTCGTAGAACGAGCGCGCGCTGGCCAGCAGGTCGCGGCGGACCGGCAGCATGCGCGGCATCTCGAACAACGACTCGGTGGCGACGCGGACGAGCATCGTCGCGACGGCTTCGCGCGCGCGGTCGCGCTGCTCCTTGGCGACGTCGTACAGGCGCACGATCTCGCGGTTGGCGGCCTGCTGCTGCAGCAGGAACACCGTCGGCGCGACGCCGAACAGCAGCACGGCGGCGACCGCCGCGGTCGCGCGCGCCGGGTTGCGCTGCGCCCATCGGCGCGCGATCCGCCACGCGCCCGGCGGCCGCGCCGTGACGGGGCGCAGGGCCAGCAGGTTGTCGAGGTCGACGGCGAACGCCGCCGCGGCCGGGTAACGCCGCGCCGGCTCGACGTCCATCGCCTTGCGGCAGACGGTCTCGGCGTCGCGCGACAGGCCGCGGTGCAGCAGGCGCATCGGCGCCGGCTGGCCGGCGAGCGCTTGTTCGCGGATCGACGCCGCGCTGTCGCCGTTGTACGGCATGCGCAGCGTCAGCAGCTCGTACCACGCGACGCCGAGGGCGTAGACGTCGGTGCGCGCGTCGATGCGGCGCACGTCGCCGCGCAGCTGCTCGGGCGCCATGTACGCGGGCGAGCCGATCATCGCGCCGGAGCCGGTGAGCCGGACCGAGCCCTCGGCCAGCGCCAGGCCGAAGTCGAGCAGCTGCACGCGGCCATCGCGCGTCAGCATGACGTTGCTCGGCTTGACGTCGCGGTGCAGCACGCCGCGCTCGTGGGCGTGTTGGAGCGCCGCCGCGACGGCGCGCACGATGCGCGTGCAGCAGCGTTCCCAGCTGCCGGCGAACGGCGTCGCCGGGTCGTCGTCGGGCGGCGGCGTGGCGCCGCGCGCGTCGCCGTCGTCGCCGAGGCGACGCAGCAGCTCGGCGCGCAGGTCGGCGCCGGTCAGCTTCGCCGGATCGCGGCCGGCGAGGCCGTCGATCAGGCGATCGAGCGAGACGCCGTCGACGTGCTCCATCGCCAGCCACGGCACGCCGGCGTCCTCGCCGGCGGCGAACACCGGCACGATCGCGGGATGCTGCAGCTTGGCGACCGCCTCGACCTCGCGGCGGAAGCGCTCGTGCGCGCCGCCGAGGAACAGGTGCTCGCTGCGGACGATCTTCAGCGCGACGCGGCGACCGAGCGAGCCCTGCTCGGCGAGGAACACCACGCCCATGCCGCCGCCGCCGAGCTTGCGCAGCAGGCGGAACTCGCCGAGCCGCTCGGGGAACGACTCGGCGACGGCGCCATCGGGCCGCGGCGTCGTGTCGCGATCCATCATGCCGAGCCCGAGCAGGCGGCCGAGGTGGACGCGGAGGCGGTCGGCGATGGCGGGGTGCGCAGCCAGCACGCGCCGCACGCCCGGCACGCCGTCGCGTTCGTGCGCGTCGAGCGCCGCCACCAGCACGTCCTCGAAGGCGTCGCTCATCGGCGCGGGCGCTTCGCCGCCGCTTTGGCGGTCAGCAGGGGCGTTCCAAGGGCTCGCGTCTCCACGGCGTCATGCGCTCAGAGGAAGCGGCGGATGCGATCGTCGAGCGCCTGCTGGTCGACGGTGAAGCTCGCCAGCGCGGCGGCGGTCAGCACGCCGTCCCAGCTCGCCGTGCCGGCGCGGACGCGGTCGCGCCAGCTGGCGTGCACGGGGATCTTGCCCTCCTTGGTCACCTTCGCGGCCTCGTCGGCCGTGAACGTCGGGAACAGGTCGCCAGCGCCGTGGGCCGCGAGCGTGCGGACGACGTCGTCGGCGGTCGCCGTCTTCGCGTCGAGCGTGCCGACGGCGGCGGCCGCCTGCTCGAAGGCCTTGGAGATCGTCCAGAAGCAGTCGAGGCGGTCGCCCGCCACGTCGGCGGTCGGCGCGAACGCGACCGCCGGATCGCCGCCGGTCTTGTCGGCCAGCGTCGCCGCCGGCGGGTTGGCCGCCAGGAACTCCTTCGCCGCGGCGGTCGGCATCGTGAAGGTGTCGAGGCCGAGCAGGTCGGCGCACTGTTGCCCGCTGCGCATCGACGCGGCGATCTGCTTGGTGCGCGCGCCCTGCTCCGCGGCGAGCCGCCGCAGCCCGCGCTGGCTGGCGAGCGTCGCCTTCTCGCCGGCGTTCTTGCCGTCGCCGAGCTTGTTGTCGGCGACGAAGGCGTTGATGCGGCCGAGGAAGACGTTGCACCAGTCGGGCTTGCTGTAGCTGGCGATCAGCCAGTTCTGCCGCGCCGAGAAGCCGAGCGTGAAGTTGAGCCGGATGCCGTCGTCGTGCAGCCGGCGCGCGGCCAGCAGGCCGGCCGGCGACAGCGGCACCTTGACGATGAAGCGGTCGGGGCAGATCGCGGCGAAGCGCTTGCCGTACTGCCAGGCGGCGTCGACGTCGTGCGCGGTGGCGGTGTGCAGCTCGACCGAGACGTCGGCGTCGAACGTGCGCACGAGCTTGAGGCCGTGCACGGCGTTGAGCACGAAGGCGATCTCCTGCACCAGCCGGTCCGCCGGCATCGCCGGGTCGAGCTTCAGCAGCAGCGCCTTCGCCGCCGGCACGAGCGCGTCGTAGATGCCCTTCTGCACTTCCTTGTTGAGCAGCGTGTTGTTGGTCGTCAGCGCCGAGAACTCGCGGACCCAGAGTTCGTTGGCGGCGTCGACGTCGCCGGTGTCGAGCCACAGCTCGGTGCCCGTGCGCGCCGCCGCGGCCCACAGCGGGTGCGACGCGAAGTCGGCGCGGCGGCGCTGCGCCGCCGGCGCCTGCGCGAGGCAGAACTTCGCAACTTCCTTGGCGAGCGGGGAATCGTGGCGCGGCGCGACGTCGGGCATGGCGCGATCCTAGGAGCCGGCGTCACGCGGGGCCACGCCGCCAGGCGCGCGTCTTGCCGTCCGGGCGTTCGCCGTCGACCGCGAATCCACGCGCCGGCCCGACGCCCGGGCCGTGGCGCCGGCCGCGCCCGCGGCGCCGTCGGCCGTCCCGTCGTCGCTCAGCGGCCCTTGGCGGGCGCGCTGACGATCGCCGCCGCGCGTTGCTGCACCGTCGTCGCGAGCTTCGTCCGCCGCTCCAGGGCCGCTTGCAGGAAGGCATCGGTCGAGCCGGCGCGTTCGATCATGCGCGCCTGCAGGGCGGTGAAGCGCGCGTTCCAGGCGCCGTAGGGGTCGTACCCGGCCGACCAGACCGGTTGCGGCAACGGCGGCGCGTCGGCGAGCGCGGCGGCGACCACCGCGTCGACGTCGTGATCGAGCGCTTCGCTCGCCATCACCAGCTGCTCGCGCAGCGAGTACGCGCCTTCGGCCTTCGCTTCGTAGCGGGCAAGGCGCGCCGGCAGCGGCGTCGTCGGCGGCAGCACGAGCGACCAGCCGACCGCCTCGCGGAAGCCGCGGTACTGGCGGTAGGCGAGGAAGGCGTCGTGCAGCGCGTCGTGCGCGACCTGCAGGCCGCCGGCCAGCTTCTGCCCCGACTCGCCCTTGCCGAACTGGCCGCGGAAGTCGTCGAGCATCACGTCGAAGAAGAACACGCTGTCCTTGGTGCCGGCGGTGCGGTCGAGCGCCTCGTAGAACGACTCGTCCTCGTTGCGCCAGCCTTGCAGGAAGGTGGCGAAGGCGTCGCCGCGCGTGTCGACGTCGAGCCGCCGGAGCAGCGCGGCGAGCGCCTTGTCGGCGTCGGGGACGCAGCCGAGCAGGGCCTGGCGCAGCGCGATCGGATCGGCCTTGCCCGGCGCGGGCTTCGCGGTCGCCTTCGCGTCGGCGAGCGTCGCGATCGCGCCGAGGCCGAAGCGGTACTCGACGCGGCGCGGCAGCCGTTCGGGCTCGGCGGCGAACTCCACGGCGCGAGCGGCGCGCTTGCTGCCGCGGATCTTGGCGCGCTCCGGCGTCGCGCGTTCGGCGTCGGCGGCGAGCGTCCGGACGAAGGCCTGCAGCACAGCGTCGATGGGCGTCGCGGCGAGATCCTCGAGCAGGGCG
>JBEITC010000104.1:0-9889 GCA_040375075.1 Planctomycetota bacterium
CCGGCGCCGGCGCCGTGCTAGCGGCCGCCGACGTCGAACCCGCGCTCGCGCGCCTCACCACCGCGTGGCGCGCCGGCGCCGCCGCGGCGCCGTGGACCGACCTCGCGCTGTGCACGGCCGTGAAGCCCGGACTGCTGCGCACCGACGGCTTCACCATGCCGTACGTGCTCTGGAGCAAGGGCGACAAGCCGGCCAACGGCTGGCCGCTGTTCCTCTGCCTGCACGGCGGCGGCGGCAACGACCAGGCCGACGGCCCGCACGGCTGGCGCGTCAACACGCGCGAGTGGCAGGCGCAGCAGCAACTGGCGCAGCGGCTGTACCCGGCGCCGGGCCTGTACTTCGTGCCGCGCATGGCCGACGACCGCCGCGGCCGCTGGTGGTTCGCGCACAACCAGGAGCTGTTCGAGCGCGTCGTGCGCGAAGCGATCGCGCGCTTCGACGTGGATCCCGACCGCGTCTACCTGCTCGGCATCAGTGAGGGTGGCTACGGCGCCATCCGCTTCGCCGGCAACCGCCCCGACCGCTTCGCCGCGTGCGGCGGCATGGCCGCGGCCGAGCCGCTCGGCACGTCGCCGCCCGAGAACATGCGCAACGTCGCGCTGCGGATCGACATCGGCGAGAAGGACACGATGTTCGACCGCGTCGGCCTCGCGCACACGATGGGCGCGCGGCTGGCCGAGCTGCGCGCTGCGGATGCCGGCGGCTTCGACCACGTGCTCAACGTGCAGGCCGGTCGCGGCCACGGCATCGACTACCAGCCCTGCCCCGAGTGGCTGGCGACCAAGGTGCGCAACCCGCGGCCCGATCGCGTGACGTGGCTGGTGGCGCCGTTCGACGGGCGCGTGGCGCTGCGCCACCACTGGCTCGGCCTCGCGCAGGCGCCCGACCCGGTGCCGCTGTTCGTCGACGTGACGCTGCGCGCGCAGACCCTCGTCATCACGTCACACCGCACCGACGACCACGGTCGCAAGGCACCGGCGTTCGCCGGCACGCTGCGCGTGTTCGTCGACGGCGCTCTCGCCGACCTCGGCAAGCCGCTCGCCGTCACCGTCGACGGGGTCGAACGCCCCGCCGTCGCGCTGCGGCCGACGGTCGGCACGCTGGCGACCACGCTGGCCGAGCGCGGCGATCCGCGGCTCGCGTTCCCGTGCGTCGTCGAGGTGCCGTTCGGCACTCGCTGACGCTGCGGCGCCGCAGGAGCACGGCGGCGAGCGCGGCCGCCGAACCGCCGCTTCGCCCCCGTGCTTCTACTTGCGCGGCGTGTCGGCCGGCTTGCCCGCCGCCTTCTCCGCTGCGTCGCCGAACTTCGCCAGCGTCGCCTTCGCCTCGGCGACGCGCCGGCGCACGTCGTCCTGCTTCAGCGCCTCGCGGACGCGGTTCCACTGCTGGCGGCTGAGCGCGCCGCTGCCGTCGACGCCAGCACCGAGCACGTCGCGCGGCACCTCGCCGATCGCCCAGTCGTCGCTGCGCTGCGTCGCCAGCGGCAGGTCCTTGTTGTCGACCGCCTGCACGTTGGCGAGCGGGCTGCGGCCCCAGCCATAACGGAAGTGCTGCGGTGTCGGCACCAGCGGGCTCGTCAGCACCAACTGCCGCCGGTCGAAGCGCGGCTTGCCGCTGTCGTCCTTGCCGACCTCGCGGTAGGCGACGTCGGCCGGCTGGAAACGCCGGTCGTCGCCGGCGATCGCGAAGCCGGCCATCGCGCCGCCCTCGGGATCGCTGACCTCGGTGTCGAGCTGCAGCACGAGCGCGCCGTCCTGCGCCGTCGTGCCGAGCAGCATCGGCGGCTGCCACTTCAGCTCGCGGCCGAAGCCGTACTGCGTCGCCAGCGCCCAGCGCGCGATGCGCTCGCCGGCGGGGATCTTCACCTGCGGGTGGTACCAGCTGCGGCGCAGGTCGTACGTGCTGGCGTAGCCGATGTGCTTGTCGCCGGCGCGCCACAGGTCGAGGAACGTGCGGTAGTGCGCTTCGCGGATGTAGATGCCGGTGTCGAGCATCTTCTCGCAGTAGTCGTCGCGCGTCTGCGGAGCGCCCTCGGTGCACTGCGACAAGATGCCGAACGGCAGCGCCGGGTCGCCGAAGGCCTCGCGCCACGCGCGCACCAGCTCGGGCAGCACGGCGCGGTAGACGATGACGCCGGGCATGCCGTCGAGCGCGTTGTTGTAGCCCTGGTGCCACAGCACGCCCTTCACCGACAGGCCGGCCAGCGGCCCGATCATGCCGGCGAAGCTGTGGCCGGGGTGGTTGACGTCGCCGATCGGGCCGGGGCGCAGGTCGCTCGGGTCCTGCTTGCGGTCGTCGGGCACCGGCTTGCCGGCGGCGACCTGCTTCTCGACCCATTCGCGATTCTGGCGCACGCGCTGGGCGAGGTCCTTCGGCGAGTCCCACTGCGCGACCTTCTGGTCCCACTCGGCGAGCTTGCCCTGCACCGCGGCGTCGGGCAGCGCGCGCATCTTCGCCAGCGGCGTCCACGACTCCGCCGTCGTGCCGCCGCGCGAGACGTCGACGACGCCGATCGGCACCTGGGCGGCCATGTGCACGCGCCGCGCGAACGCGAAGCCGATCGCCGACAGCTCGCGCGCGATCTGCGGCGTGCACGGATCCCAGTCGCCCTTGCGGAAGTGCCGGCCGAACCAATCGCTCCACTCGTGCAACCGCGGGAAGCCCCGCACGGGCTGCGGGCCGATGCCGTACGGCACGGTCAGCACGCGGATCGCCGGGTAGTTGGCAGAGGCGATCTCGAGCGCGCCGTTCTCGACCTTGTCGAGCTCGAACTCCATGTTGCTCTGGCCGCCGAGCACCCAGACGTCGCCGACGAGCACGTTGTCGAGCGTGACCGACGCGCTGGCGCCGCGGACGACGAGCTGCTGCGGCGTCGCGTTCGCCGGCTGCGGCGCGAGCGCCACGCGCCAGCTGCGGTCGGCGGCGGCGACGGCGGTCTTGCTGTCACCGCCGAAGACCACGGTCACCGGCTCGCCCGGCGCCGCCCAGCCCCAGATCGCGATCGGCTTGTCGCGCTGCAGCACCATGTTCGACTGGAACACGTTGCTCACGCACAGGCCGTCGCCGATCGCCGGCACGTCGACGACGTCCTGCTTCGGCAGCTTCTGCTTCTGGGCGAACGCGGATCCGGCGAGCGTCGCGCAGGCGACGAGGACGGCGACGGCGAAGGGTGCGATGGGCATGGGCGACGTGGGGACGCGCACCGTACGCGCTCGCCAACGTGCTCGCACAACCGATGCAGCGCGCAGACGGATTCGGCACAGCCGCCGCGCGCCGCCGCGCGCGCCCGCTACGCGCCGTCCTGCTGCGCTTCGTAGTTGCCGAGCACCTTGCCGACGACCACCGTGTAGTTCAGCGTGCCGTGCGCGAGGTCGACGTCGGGCAGGAAGTCCTCGTCGAGCGACTGCAGCAGTGCTGGCACATCTGCTTCCTTCCACCCGGCCGACTCGAGCAGCACCACCGTGCCGGCGACCGTGCCGTTGCCGAGGTGGTGCAGGTCGACGGCGGCGACGTCCTGGCCGTCGCGCAGCGCGAGGAAGCGTTCGGAGCTGGCGGTGCGCAGCGTGCGTTTCCAGTGCAGCTTGGTCATGGTCAGGCGAGCAGGTCGAGGACGAGGGGCAACGCGCCAGCGCCGCCGGCGAGCAGCAGCAGCGGCAGCAGGCAACCGCCCTTGCCGTGGCCCTGGTGGTAGCTGATGCCGGTGCCGGGCAGCGAGAACGTCGAGTAGCGGCGGCCGCTGCCGCTCACGCCGGTGCGGAAGCCGCGGCCGCCGACCGAGAAGCCGACGCCGCCGGTGCCGACGTTGACGCGGAACGGGCCGAAGTTGAGCGACTTGCGGTAGCGGAATCCCATGTGCGGCGCGGCCCGGACTCTCCGAGCGAGGCGGGCAGTGTGGCCGGCGGGATGGACGCGGGCAAGGCGGCGGCAGCGCGCGCGTCAGTGTTTGCCGACAGCGGCGCACGCGCGCACTCGGTGGCTGGCGACCGACCGCACGGCGGCCGCAAGGTGCTGGCCCTGGCGCGCGGTGGCCGCCCGATCCCAGCCGCCTCACGTCGCCGCCGACGCAAACCGTGCACTTCGCCGCCAGCGCCGCTCCAATCCGGCGATGCGCGTCGAACTCCCCTACGGCCGCGCGACGCTGCCGGTCGAGCTGCCCGCGGACCTCGACGTCACGATCGTGCGCAAGCCGGCGATGCCGGTGTTCGCCGATCCGCCGGCGGCGGTGCGGCAGGCGCTCGCTGCGCCGATCGGCAGCGCGCCGCTGCATCGCTTCGCCGCCGGCGGCGACTCCGCCTGCATCCTGATCTGCGACATCACGCGGCCGGTGCCCAACGGACTGCTGCTGCGACCGATCATCGACGAGCTGGCCAAGGCCGGCATCGCCCACGACCGCATCACCGTGCTGGTCGCCACCGGCATGCACCGGCCCAACCTCGGCGCCGAGCTCGAGGAGCTGGTCGGCGACCCGTGGGTTCTGCGCCACGTGCGCGTCGAGAACCACCACGCCGACGACCCCGACGCGCACGACGACCTCGGCCTCACGCCGCACGGCACGCCGGTCAAGCTCGATCGCCGCTTCACCCGCGCCGCCGTCAAGGTCGTGACCGGCCTCGTCGAGCCGCACTTCATGGCCGGCTTCTCCGGCGGCCGCAAGGTGATCGCGCCGGGCATCGCGCATCGCGACACGATCACCACCTTCCACAGCCACCGCTTCATGGCGCATCCGTGCGCCGACAACCTCGTGCTCGAAGGCAACCCGCTGCACCGCGAACAGCTCGCGATCGCGGCGATGCTCGGGCCGGTGTTCGGCGTCAACACCGTGCTCGACGAGCATCGGCGGCTGTCGTTCGTCAGCGCCGGCGAGCTGGTCGCGAGCCACCTCGCCGCCGTCGCCGCGTGCGAACAGAGCGCGCGCGTGACGCTGCCGCGGCGCTTTGGCACCGTGGTGACCACCGCCGCCGGCCACCCGCTCGATGCGACGTACTACCAGACCATCAAGGGCATGGTCGCGCCGCTCGGCATCCTCGCGCCCGGCGGCACGCTGGTGATCGCGTCGTCGTGCCGCGAAGGGCTCGGCTCGGCGGCCTTCCGCGACGCGCAGCAGCGGCTCGTCCAGCTCGGCCCCGATGCGTTCGTGCAGTCGCTGGCGCACAAACGCTTCGCCGACGCCGACGAGTGGCAGACGCAGATGCAGGCGAAGTCGCTGCAGCGCGGCCAGGTCCAGCTCGTCACGAGCGGCCTCGACCCAGCGGCGCTGGCGCTGACCGGAGTCGGGATCGCCGCGAGCGTCGAAGAGGCGGTGGCGGCGAGCGTCGCGCGCACCGGCGACCGCGCCGTCGCGGTGGTGCCGGAGGGGCCTTACGTGGTGCCGGTGTGCGGGGCGGGGTGAGGCGGGGCGGGCTCCGTCCGCCCGGCGTCCGCCGCCATTCGCGGGTCAGTACGTGCGAGCAGGCAGCGAAGGCTCCTTGACGCGCCGCGCGACCTCGACGCCCCCGACCGGCAGGCCGGCGGGATCCAGCAGACCCACCTGGACCAACACACTCGCCTGATCCCAGTAGATGTGCTCGTGGGACACCTTGCCGTCCTTGAAGCCCACGACCACGGCGACGACGAGCTCGACGGGTTTGCCGGTGGGCGGGACGTTGGGAAGGAGCCAGTCGATCACCGTCGTGTGGGTGAACGAGATGTAGATCTCCTCCACGATGCTCGACTCGCCGACGGTGCGCGAGAGGCCCTCCATCTTGACGTCGGGCGGGAAGAACTTGCCCACGAGGTGGTCGCGGTAGAACGCATGCACCCCTTCGCGGCCGAAGCCGCCGGCGCGCGTCGGCACGTGATTGAGGTGCGGCCGGTCGGTCATCGTGTCCATCGTGGCGCCAAGGTCGCCGGCGATCTCGGCTCCCACATGGCGTTCGAACAAGGCCACCATCTGCTGCTACTCGCGGGTCAGCATGGTCGGATATCAGGGGGTCAGGCGGGCGGATTGCGCGCGCAGCCGCTACAGCAGCGAATGCGTCGGACGGCACCGTACTGCCGACGGTCGCGGCCCGCACACCGCAGGCGCTGGCAAATCGCCGGTCCGCGCAACGCACGCCGCCACCACGCCGCCGCGTGCTCCCACGGCTGGCCCATGCGAGCCGATCGGCTTCGTGGCGAAGCCGCTGCCTCAGCGTGGCTCGCCGGACGGGGCTTCGACGACGGTCCCGCTCGCGCTGCCGCGCGGGTGGGCTGGCACCGCACTGCCGTGCCAGCCCACGCGCAGCACCGCTCCCGCCGCGAACGTCAGGTCGTCGACGTGGCCGAGCACGCGCCGACCGTCCGGCTGCGTCGCGAACGCGTGCACGTGCAGCGCGGTGCCCATGTGGGTCATGACGCCCTCCTGGCCGTCGACGAAGAAGCCGATGGCGCGCAACGGCGCGTCCGTCAGATCGACGCGAGCGGGTTCCTTGCCGGGGACGGGCTCGCCGTGCGGGCAGGCGTCGCGCACGACGTGCAGTTGCACCGCGCCATGTCCTTCGATCACGAACGGCAGCGGACCCTGCGGCGTGCCGCGCGCGGCGGCGAGCGCGGCGAGCCGCTGCTCCAGGTCGAGCAGCGAAGTCGGCGCATCGAGGCGCAGCGTCTCGAAGCCCGTCATCACCGCCGCGGTCAGCAGCGTCGCTTGCGCGCCGGCAGTCGCCGCCATCGCCGCGGGCCCGTCGACCGCGACCCACACCGCGCCGTCGTCGACGACGAACTCGCCGTCGAGTCCGGCGAGCGCGCCGACCGCATACGTGCCCGGCTGCGCCACCTCGGCGAGCGCGGCGCGCGCTTCGGTGCGGCCGCCGCGCATGACCTCGCGCATCACGCCTTCGTGGCGGAACGACGGCGACGGCGCGGCGCAGGCGGAGAGCGCCATGGCCATCCCCGCGAGCGCGAGGCGTTGGGCGCACCGCGAGGTCCGCGTCGCCGTCGGCTCGCCCGGTCGCGCGCATGCGCGCTCGCAGGCCGAGGCCCCCATCGCGCCCACCGCCGTCACGCCCACGGCGCGCCGCCGCGCAGCCACAGCGACAGCGGATGCACGACGCCGCCACGCAGCACGTGCCGACAGGCGTCGAGCACTTCGCTGCCGCGCAGGTGCAGCGCTTGGATCTCGTCGAGCGTCGCCCACTTGGCCTGCAGCGTGTGGCCGTCGGGCGTCGTCTTCGGCGGCCGGTCGTCGTCGACGCGCGCGGTGACGAACACGCGCAGCCGCGCGCCCTCGGCCGACGGCGTGTGCTCGATGCGCAGGATGCCCTCGACGGTCACCTGCACGCCGGCCTCCTCCCACACTTCGCGCTGCACCGCCGCGACGAGGCTCTCGCCGAGCTCGGCGCGCCCCGCCGGGATGTACCACGGGTTGCCGGGGATCACCTCCTGCACGACCAGGAAGCGGTCGCCGCGGCGCACCACCGCCAGCACGATCGTCGCGGTCGGGATGCCTGGGCGCGGCGCCATCAGCTCGTGCACCGGCGGTCGAGGTGCGTGTAGCCGCCGTCGACGAAGAGGATCTGGCCGGTCGTGTGGCTGCTGTGCTTCGAGGCGAGGAACACCACCGCGGCGGCGATCTCGGCGGGCGTGGTGAAGCGGCGGCCGAGCGGGATCGTGCGTTCGATGCGCGCGCGTTCGCCGGCCGGGTCGGCCTGCCGCGCCAGCCACTCCTCGTACAGCGGCGTCCACGTCTCGGCGGGCAGCACCGCGTTGCTGCGCGCGCCGTGCGGCGCCAGCTCGACCGCCCACTCGCGCACGAGCGCCAGCATGCCGCCCTTCGCCGCCGCGTAGCCGGACGTGCCGCCCTGGCCGGTGACGGCGACCTTGCTGCCGAGCAGCGTGACCGAGCCGCGCGCCTGCGCAAGCAGGCCGCGGGCGTGATGCATCAGCGCGTAGGCCGGCACGAGGTTGTCGCGCAGCGAGTCCTCGAACGCGGCGACGCCGGCGTCGAGGCCGACGCCATCGTTGCGGCCGGCGTTGTGCACCAACGCGTCGAGCCGGCCGAAGCGTTCGCGCGCGGTGGCGACGGCGCGCGCGCAGACGGCCTCGTCGCGCAGCTCGCCGCCGACGAACACGACACCGGGGTCCGCCGCCGCCAGCTGCTGGCCGAGCGCCAGTTCGCGGTCGGCGACGACCACGCGCGCACCCTCGGCGCGCAGCAGCTCGACGATGGCGCGGCCGATGCCGCGACAGCCACCGGTGACGAGCGCGACCGAGTCGTGCAGGCCGAGGTCCATGCGTCAGTCGGCGGCGATCACCGGATTGCGCAGCACGCCGAGACCTTCGATCTCGACCTCGCAGACGTCGCCGGCCTTGAGGTAGACCGGGGGCTTGCGGGCGAAGCCGACGCCGGGCGGCGTGCCGGTGGCGATGACGTCGCCGGGCTCGAGCGTGACGTTCTCGCTGATCGACGCGATCAGCTCGGGGATGCGGAACACCAGCTGCGCCGTGCTGCTGTCCTGCATCGTCGCGCCGTTGAGCCGCAGCTGGATGCGCAGCGCATGCGGGTCGGCGATCTCGTCGGCCGTGGCGACGTAGTCGCCGAACGGCGCGAAGGTGTCGCACGACTTGCCGCGCTGCCACTGGCCGTCGGCGAACTGGAAGTCGCGTGCGCTGACGTCGTGGAAGCAGCAGTAGCCGAGCACGTAGTCCATCGCGTCCTCGACCCTCACGCTGCTGGCGCGCTTGCCGATGACGACGCCGAGCTCGGCCTCGTAGTCGGTCTGCGTGCTGCCGCGCGGGATGCGGATCGGGCCGCCTGGCCGCTGCACGCAGGTGACGAACTTGCTGAACAGCAGCGGGCGCTTGGGCAGTTCGACGCCCTGCTCGGTGGCGTGGTCGCGGTAGTTGAGCCCGATGCAGAGGATCTTGCCGGGACGCGGCACCGGCGCGTGCAGCATCACGAGGTTGCGCGCGACGATCGCGCCGCCGGCCTGCAAGCGCGCGCGCTCCGCCGGATCGGCCACCTTGGCGAACGCCGCGCGAGCCGCGCGGTGCAGGCCGCCGTCGACGTCGTACCACTCGAGCTCGTTGGTCGGGCGCGGCAGCCCGAGCAGCCGGTGGGAGAAGTCGAGGATCGAGCTGCCCTGGTCGAGCAGGGCGCCGGGGACGACGAGACCGCCCTGACGGGCGAATGCGACGAGTTTCACGCGGTGTGAGGAGGCGAGGGGAGTCCCCAGCGTGCCCCGGCGGCGCGGCACGGGCAACCACGTAGTCCGGCGTAGGCGGCGTGACGCGGAAATGGCACGTCGCCACCGCCCCGCGCTGCCGCCTGCCCGGCTAGCCGTCGTCGCGGACCAGCAGCACGTGCAGCGCCTTCGGTCCGTGCACGCCGACGACCAGCGTCAACTCGATGTCGGCGGTCCGCGACGGGCCGGTGACGAACGTGATCGTGCGCGCGACCGGCGCGCCGTCGTGCTGCAGCGCGGCGAACGCCTCGCCGAGCGTGCCGACCAGCGCGCGCAGCGGCAGGACGACGACGTGCAGCGCTGGCAGCAACGATGCGAGCCGGTGCTGTTCGGCGGCCGAGCACAGCGCCAGCGTGCCGGTCTCGGCGATGCCGACCTGTGCGGCGGTGACGCCGACGTCCGCCTGCAGCAGCCGCTCGCGCGGCGCGTCCGGCGGCAGCAGGACGACGTCGGCCGGCACGTAGTCGCCAAGGCCGGCGAACAGCGGCGAGTCGCTGGCGGCGACGACGGCCGCGCCCTTCTGCGCCAGCAGCAGGCCGATGCGCGCGCAGGCAGCACGGCGGTCGGCGACCACCTGGACGACGCCGCCGAGCTTCTGCTGCACGGCGGTGAAGCGGGCGATGCGCTCGTCGGCGGCGAGCGGCGCTGGCGACGCGCCGCTCGCGGGCAGCGCGGGCAGCGGCGGCACGGAC
>JBEITC010000387.1:0-4003 GCA_040375075.1 Planctomycetota bacterium
GCAACTGGTGCTCGGCGCGCAGGCCGGCGACGCCGCCGCGCGCGAGGCGTTGTTCGCCCGCTACCTGCCGCGCGTCTGCCGCATGGTCGCGTCGCACCTCGGCGTGCCGCGCGCGGCGCTCCCGGCCGGCGCGGAGGACATCGCGCAGGCGGCGCTGGTGCGGGCGCTGGGCGCGCTCGATCGCTTCGAGATGCGCAGCGGCGGCGCGTTCGCGGCGTGGATGGCGACGATCGTGCTCAACTGCGTCCGCCGGCACCAGCGCGACGCCGGCGGCGCGCGCGAGCGCACGCTGTGGCAGCGCTACGGCGACCTCGACCTGCACGACTCGATCTTCCGCAGCGAGGGGCCGAGCCCGAGCGCGATCGCCGGCAGCCGCGAGGACTCGGCCAAGGTCGAGCAGGCGCTGCTCGACCTGCCGGCGCTCTACCGCGAGGCGCTGACGCTGCGCTGCATCGGCCAGCTGAGCCATGCCGAGATCGCGCAGCAGCTCGGCCGCACGGAGGTCAGCTGCCGCAAGCTCGTGCAGCGCGCGATGGCGATGCTGCAGGCGGCGCTGGCGCGCCGCGGGTGAGCTGCCAGCCGGGGCCTGCTCAGGCCGAGTGGAAGTCCTCGACCTGCTTCGGCGGCTCGCTCGGCGCCGTCAGCACGCGGTAGTAGCACCAGGAGACGAGCCCGACGACGAAGACGAGGCTCAGGATCATCGACGCGAATCCGGCAGTGGTCATCGGCGGCCTCCGTTGGCGTTGGAATCGTTGGTCTGTTCATCGGGCGGCGGCAACCGTCCGTCGAGGTCGAGGCCCATCGCACGCCACCGCTTCTCGCCGATGCGCGTGATGACGACGAGCATGAGGATCGTCGCGGCGATGAGGCCGATCGACATCTGCTTGACCGGGTTCGCGGCGACGGCTGCGATCCAGTCCGGCAGGTTGTTGACGCAGAAGGCCGCGAAGACCGCCAGCAGGAAGGCCGGCGTCACGAACTTGATGACGAAGCGGAACAGCGGCCAGAGCCGCATCTGCGCGCCCTCGTGCATCTCCTTCCAACCGCGGTCGATGCCGAACACCCAGCCGAAGCAGACGATCTGCACCGTGGCGAGCACGAAGATGCCGAGCGTGCCGACCCAGTCGTCGAGGATGCCGAGCGCCGTCAGGCCCTTGCTGTAGTAGAGGACGAACAGCGAGCCGGCGAGCGACACGCCGACCAGCAGGGTCGTGCACTTCTTGCGCGTCCAGCCGAGCGCCTCCTCGAAGAACGCGAGCGTCGGCTGCAGCATCGACAGCGAGCTGGTGATCGCCGCGAGGAAGAGCATGAAGAACCAGAAGCCGCCGATCAGGTTGCCGGCCGGCATCTGCGCGAACACCACCGGCAGCGTCTTGAAGCCGAGGCCGAAGGTGCCGGTCTGCACGGCGGCGATCGTGCCCGACGCGCCGAGGAACACGAACGCGGCCGGGATCGTGATCATGCCGCCGAAGCCGACTTCGAAGAGCTCGTTGGTCGCCGAAGCCGTGAGGCCGGAGACGACCACGTCGTCCTTGCGCTTCATGTAGCTGGCGTAGTTGATGATCACGCCGAAGCCGACCGACAGGCTGAAGAAGATCTGGCCGGCGGCCGCCAACCAGGTCTGCGGATTGGACAGCGTCTCGAACGACGGGTTCCACATCTGCCCCAGGCCGTTCCAGACGTTCTGCTCCGGGTTCGCGGCGTCCGGCGCGCCGAGGCTCAGCACGCGAACGAGCACGATCAGCGCGCAGACGGCCATCGCGGGCATGGCCCACTGGCAGAACTTCTCGATGCCCTTGCTGATGCCGCGGTAGACCAGCGTCACGTTGATGGCGAAGACGATCGCCCAGAAGACGACCGATTCGTGCAGCTTGCCATCGAGCATCACGCCGTCGAACGTGGAGCCGGTGAAGTTGTCGAAGTGGTCGCTTGCCGCCTTCGACTGCGCCGCGATCGTCGCCTTGGCGTCGATGCCGACGCCGTGGCCGACGAAGTACTCCCACGCGTACGCGAGGCACCAGCTCTCGATCAGGATGTAGTAGAAGTAGACGCCGAGCGGGATCAGCACGCCGATCACGCCGAGGTAGCGCGCGATCGCGCCCTTGCCGACGACGCCCATGATCGCGGGCGCGGAGTGGAAGCCCTTGCGTCCGCCGTAGCGGCCCATCGCCCATTCGGCCCAGCCGATCGGGATGCCCAGCACCAGCAGCGCCAGGAAGTAGGGGATCATGAACGACCCGCCGCCATTCTGGGCCGCCTGCCCGGGGAAGCGCAGGAAGTTGCCGAGGCCGACGGCGGAGCCGGAGACGGCGAGGATCACGCCGAGGCGCGAACCCCATTGCTGCGTCGGGGCGGGAGAGTGCGGGGCTTGGTTCGTCATGCGCGAAGCGAGAACGAGGGACGAGCGCCGAACTGTCGCACGGCGCGCGCGGGGTCGCAACGACGGCGTCGCGGGAATGCGGCGCGCGGCGACGGGCTTTCCTCGCGCGTCACGCCGCGCTCCAATGCGCGCCACTCCCGACATGGCGGCACGCAAGCAAAAGCAACGGCACCCGAGCTTCATCCAACTCACCGTCGCGAGCGTGCCGCGCGCGATCCGCTTCTACGAAGAGCGCCTGGGCTTCAAGCTGACGGAGCGCCACCCCGCCGACAAGCCGGTGTGGGCGAGCCTCGTGCTCGAAGGCCAATCGGTGACGCTGGCGGAACTGCCGTCGCTCGCCGAGGCGCGGCAGTTCGGCATGGACCAGGAGGAGATCGAGGTCCTGAAGCAGGACGCGCGCGCCTTCGCCCGCGGCCCGCTCGGCGTCGGCGCGTCGGTGTTCGTCGCCGTCGACGACGTCGACGCCTTCGCGCGCAAGCTCAAGAAGCGGCGCACCAAGCCGGTGCTCGCCGCCAAGACGCAGTTCTACGGCCTGCGCGAGCTGCAGGTCGAAGACCTCGACGGCTACCGGCTGGTGTTCTATTCGCCGGCCGAGGCGCTGCCGCCGGCGCCGCCCGCCGACAGCTGACAGCACGCCGTCAGCTCCTCGAGTTGCGGAAAGGTCGCTGCGATCGGTCACTGCGCTTGGTCGCTGCGATTGGCCGCCAACGCGGCCATGCGGGGCGCCCGAACCTCCGCGTCTCGCGGTCGCTGCGCAGCTAGCGCGTGGTCGCGCGCGCGGCCGCGAGGCCGGCGCGCAGCTTCGCCGCCGAAGTCGCCGCCGGCAGCGCGTTGATGTACATGTCGCCGCCGAGCTCGAGCCCGGCGAGCTGGCCGGTGCGCGGCTGCAGCTCGAAGTGCCAGTGGAAGCGCGCGCCCGGCGCGCGGTGCAGCCAGACGTTGAACGCCGGCCGGCCGAGGCCGTGCGCGACCGCGGTGAACAGCGCGTGCAGCGCTTCCGCCAGCGAGTCGAGGTCGGTGGTCAGGAAGTCGTCGTCGCAGCGCGTCGGCAGCAGCCAGGTCTCGTGCGGCAGCTTCGGCGGCTCGGGCGCGATCACGGCGTGCTGCGCGCTGCGGTGCACGAGCCGGCCCTCGGCCTCGGCCGTCGCCAGCGTCGCGCACCAAGGGCAATGCGGGAGCGCGGCCGCCTGCTGCAGTTCCAACTGCAGGCGCGGCGGCAGCGCCGGCAGGCCGAGCACCTGGCTGTGGTTGTGCGCGATCGACGCGCCGGCGAGCGCGCCGACGTTCTTGAACAGGAAGGCGCACGCGATGCCGGGCCGCGCTTCGAGGGCTCTGATGCGCGCGCGGCACAGCGCGAGGCTGTCGCGCCAGTCGGCGAGCGTCAGGTCGCACGGCTGCTCGCGGTGCGCGCGGCCCTCGGCGATCACCTCGTGGTGGAGGTTGGCCGGATACTTGTTGGGGAACGCGCGCGCGGTCCAGCCGGGCGCGTCGGCGGCCGTGCCGGCATCGCGCACGGCGCCGACCTCGGGCGGGGTCTCGGCCTCTTGTCCCTGGCAGAACGGGCAGGCGCCGGCGTTGGCCTGCGGGCCGGTGTGCATCGGGCGCTGCTGGCGGCGCGGCGCC
>JBEITC010000567.1:0-2239 GCA_040375075.1 Planctomycetota bacterium
C
Source organism: Planctomycetota bacterium (assembly GCA_040375075.1). Lineage (GTDB taxonomy): Bacteria > Planctomycetota > UBA1135 > UBA1135 > UBA2386 > UBA2386. Next base: position 2 of record JBEITC010000567.1, read on the forward strand.
CGACGGACGCGTGTCCGTCGGGCCCGCGGCGGGCACCGTCAGGTCGCCGGTCGGCTCAGAAGCCGACGGTGAACTGCAGGCCGTTGCTGCTGTTCAGGCCGAGCGACGTCAGGATCGACAGCGACACGCCCTGCGCGGCGAGCGCCGAGCCGGCGAGCGCCGTGTTGGCCGGGATCGGCAGCACGAACGAGCCGATCTGGTTGATCACGGCGCCGGTCTGGAACAGGCCGATGTCGAAGCTCGTGTAGCTGAAGCAGCCCGGCATGCCGATGAGCGTGAGGTCGAGGCCCGGGTTGATCGCGAGACCGCCGAAGGCGACGAACGCGATCGGCGCGAACACCGGCACGTTGGTGACGTCGAGGCTGAAGTTGCCGCTGCCGATCTTCGGCAGGTTGGTGTTCGAGATCGCCAGGCCCTCACAGCCGACGCCGTACGTCGAGACCGCCGCGCCCGGGCCGAAGCTGAAGTCGAAGGCCTGGATGCCCTGGTTGCTGTTCATCGCGTACAGGCGCGCCGAGTTGCCGCTGATGGCGCCCCAGGCGAGCGCGCCCGTGGCGTTGATGTTGGCGGTCAGCGTGCCCGTCGTCGCCGTGCCCGAGATCATGACGATCGGGTTGGCCGGGTCGGTGACGTTGAGCACCGTGACGATCGACGCGTTCGAGTCGAGGACCGCCAGCATCGGGATGCCGCCGATGACGGCGTAGTCCATGGCGCGGCGCGCGGCGCCGCCGGCCGGGACCGTGCTGTTCAACGTGGCGATCTGCGTCGCCGGGTCGAGGCCGGTGATGCGGGCGTTGGCGCCCTGGCTGCCGATCAGCGTGCTGCCGTCGACCCAGGTCAGCGCGAGGCGGTAGTCGTTGTTGGCCGTCGACGTGCCGGCGATGTTGCCGTACTGCACGGCCGTGTTGCTGAAGTCCAGCGGGCCGACGGCGACGTTGCTGCCGATCGTGACGTTGCCGTTGTTCAGCACCGTCGAGCCGGCCGCGGCGAACTGGATCGGCACGCCCGGGGCGCCGCCGGTGACCGCGAACGAGTCACCGATGCGCTGCGCGCCCGGCGTGCCGGTGTAGGCGACGAGCGACGGCGTGACGCCGCCGGTGGCCTCGTCGTTCCAGCGGTAGACCTTGAACAGCGGCGTCGGGTTCGTCGTCGCGTTGTAGATCGACAGGTTGGCCGCGTAGATCGAGCCGTCGTCGGCGACGCCGCACGTGTTCAGCGCGAACGTGCCGCCGCTGATGCCGGTCGGGTCGAGGCCGCCGAGGTCGGCGCCGGTCGCGCCGCTCAGGATGCGGACGTTGTTGCTGACGCCGTTGACGTTGGCGCGCGAGACGAGGACCAGGTTGCCCGTCACCGGGTTGTACGCCATGCCGCGCTCGGTGTTCGTGATGCCGAGGTACGGCGTCGAGCCGGGCGCCATCCAGCCATTGGCGCCGAAGCCGGCGACCGGCGTCAACGTGACTTGGGCGCTGGCAGTGGCCGCGAGCATGGCGGCGGCGGAGATCAGGGCGAGCGAGATGCGAGTCATGGGAACGCGGAAGGGGAACGAATGGGTAGTTGGAGTGCGTACGGCGCTGGCGAGGAAACGCCATGCGACACGCGGCGCCGGAGCGTACCTCAGGCGCGTGGGGCAAGAGGTTGCGTGAGCGCCGCGCTTTCGTCCAGCCCCCCCCCGGGGCGGCCCGCGATGCGCAATGAATACGCCCGACCGCAGCGCAGCCGTCAGCCCGGTCCGTCCGCGCCGTCCGCGTCGCCGCTGCCGGCCAGCAGCCGGCGCAGCCGACCCTCGTCGTGCAGCACGGTCACCGTCTTCGTCTGCGACGGCACCACCGCGCCGGCGGGCAGGCCCTTGGGTTTGCGCACGTGCTTCTTGTGCGTGTAGACGACGTCGATGCGGCGCTCGCCGCGCGCCTTGCTGAAGTGCACCGCCAGCGTCGCCGCGTCGAGCAAGGTCTCCAGGCTCGCCGTCTTGCCCTTGGGCAGACGCACGACGACGTGCGAACCCGGCCGGCCGCCGCCGACGTGCAGCCACAGGTCGTTGCCGTTGGCGAGGCGCATGGTCAGCCGGTCGTTCTGCTCGTTGTTGCGGCCCACCCAGATCGGGTAGCCCTCGGCCGAGACGAAGCGGCGGACGTTCTCGCCGCGCGTCTCGTCGCGCACCGGCTTGCCGGCCCCGGGCGCGCGCGGCGGCGGCGGCGGCTTTGGCAGCGCGCCGAGGCGCTGCAGCTGCGCGCGCACCGG
>JBEITC010000337.1:0-4594 GCA_040375075.1 Planctomycetota bacterium
AGCTCACCGGCGGCGTCGAGCGCCGCGCGCCGGCCCGACCGCGCCTCGCCGGTGCGCAGCAGCGCGAAGTCGCCGCCGCGCACGCGCCCGTCGCCATCGACGTCGACCACCAACCCCTTCTCGACCAGCATCAGGGCCCAGCAGCGCAGCCGCCCGCCCTCGAACGCCGCGGTCGGCGGACCGAAGGCCCGCTCGATCGTCCCGACCGGCGTCTTGCCCTCGACGATCGCCGGCAGCCACCGCTGGCGCACGTGCGCCGCTTCGACGTGCTGCTCGGCCAGCGACGTGGCGCAGCCCGCGAGCGCCGCCGCTGCGATCCCGCCGACCAGCGCCTTCACGGCTGCTGCAGCGCGCGCGCCCGTCGGAGCACGCCGCCCTCGTCGAAGACCAGCACGAGGCTGCGCACCGTCGGCAGCTCGATGCGAACGCGCGGATCGACGTCGGCGAGCATCCACTGCTTGGCGAGCGGGCTCGCATACCACGGGCTGACGTACAACGACACCGGCCGCTGGCGGTCGGCGTCGACGGCGATCCGCCAGCACAGGATGCGGTCGCCTTCGAACCGCTCCACCGGCATCCCGAACCGCAGCAACGCGTCCTCGCGCGTCGTGCGGCCGATCTCCAACGTCGGTCCGAAGGCAGCCAGCAACGCGTCGTCGGAAACCGGGGTGTCCGGCGCGCGGCAGGCCGCGAAGGCCAGCGCGCACACGCAGACGACGGTGCCGATGCGCACGCGATCGACCATGCTGGCAGGTTCGTCGCCGGCGAAGTCCGTCGCCATGGACCGGAGGTCGTAGCCGGGCCGGATCGAGGTCGGTGACGGGCTCATCCGACCTTGCGCGCCGCGCCGACGCCGCCGTCCAGCCGCCGGCGCGGACGGCGGAGCCCAGCGCCTGGACGGCGTCGGCCACCGTGCTCGCGCCCGCAGGCACGGCGACACGCGCGTCCAGCCTGCGTGCATCGGTCCGGTTCGGGTGGCAACATTCCCGCCGCATGCCCGACCTCCAGGCGACCGATGGCGCCGTCTCCGCCAACCCGCTCGGCGACGAACTGCGCGGCGCGCGCAACGCCAAGCCGTGCTCCATCGTGATCTTCGGTGCGACCGGCGACCTGACCAAGCGCAAGCTGGTGCCGTCGCTGATGGGCCTCGCCAAGGACGGGCTGCTGCCGTCGGGCTTCGCGGTCGTCGGCTTCGCGCGCCGCGCCTGGAGCGACGCCGACTTCCGCAAGGAACTCGCCGACGGCGTGCGTCAGTTCGGCCGCCCCGACACGTCGGCTCACTTCGAGGCGATGGCGGACGCGTTCACGTTCCACCAGTCGGACTTCGGCGAAGCCGCCGGCTACGCCGCGCTCGCCGAGAAGCTCGACCAGATCGACCGGGCGCGCGGCACGGCCGGCAACCGGCTCTTCTACCTCGCGACGCCGCCGAGCTCGTACTCGGCGATCCTGCGCAACCTCGCGGCCACCGGGCTGTCGACCGAGCGCGACGGACGCTTCGCGCGCGTCATCGTCGAGAAGCCGTTCGGCCGCGACACGGCGACGGCGCAGGCGCTCAACGAGCAGGTGCGCGCGGCGTTCCGCGAGCGGCAGGTGTTCCGCATCGACCACTACCTCGGCAAGGAGACGGTCCAGAACATCCTCGCGCTGCGCTTCGCCAACGGCATCTTCGAGCCGCTGTGGAACGAGAAGTTCGTCGACCACGTGCAGATCACCGTCGCCGAGTCGATCGGCGTCGGCTCGCGCGGCGGCTACTTCGAGGAGAGCGGGATCATCCGCGACATGATCCAGAACCACCTGATGCAGGTGCTGACGCTGGTCGCGATGGAACCGCCGGCGTCGCTGACGGCCGACGCCGTGCGCGACGAGAAGGTCAAGGTGCTGAAGGCGATCCGCAGCTTCCGCGCCGAGGACGTCGACGCCGCGACGGTGCGCGCGCAGTACATGCGCGGCTCGTTCGCCGGCGAGGACGTGAAGGGCTACCGCGAGGAGGAAGGCGTCGCCGCCGAGTCGACGACCGAGACCTACGCGGCGGTGCGGCTGCAGGTGAACACGTGGCGCTGGGCGAACACGCCGTTCTTCCTGCGCTCGGCCAAGCGCATGCCGCGGCGCGCCACCGAGGTGGCGATCCACTTCAAGCAACCGCCGCAGCTGCTGTTCGAGGGCGGCAAGGCGCACCAGCCCAACGTGCTGCTGCTGCGCATCCAGCCCGACGAGGGCGTGGCGCTGCGCTTTGGCGCCAAGGTGCCCGGCCCCGACATCCGCATCCGCGACGTGCGCATGGACTTCCGCTACGGCACCGCGTTCGGCGGCGAGACCGCCGACGCCTACGAGCGCCTGCTGCTCGACGCCATGGTCGGCGACGGCACGCTGTTCGCGCGCGCCGACGAGGTCGAGGAAGCCTGGCGCATCGTCGACTCGATCGTCGCCGGCTGGAAGCAGTCGGGCGTCCGGCCGGAGGAGTACGTCGCCGGCACGTGGGGCCCCGAGCGCGCCGAGTTCCTGCTCGGGCCGGGGCGCGCGTGGAGGAAGCCGTGAGCGCGCCGGCGCTGCTGCGCACGCCGACACGGAGCGCCGACTGGACCCGCATCCCTGAGGCCTTGCGCGAGCTGTGGCGCGCGTGCCTGCCCGACCAGCAGGGCGCCGACGTGGCCCGCGCGCTGGCGGTCAACTTCGTCGGCATCGCCGCCGCCGACGAGGAGGAGGACCTGCGCGAGGCCGTCGACAAGTTGCAGCGGCGCACCCCGTGCCGCGCCTTCCTGCTGTTGCTCGATCCGGCCGCCCCGATCGGCGCCGCCGAGCTCGCGGCGGTCACGCGCACGGCCGGCGCGCTGCGCGACATCGTGCTCGAGGAGATCGTGATCCGCCTGCCGGCGAAGGCGCTGCCGCGCATCCCCGGCCTCGTGCGGCCGCTGCTCGAGAACGACCTGCCCAACCACCTGTACTGGGCGACGCGCCTGCCGGCCGACGAGTCGACGCTCGACGCGATGGCGGCCATGTGCGACCACCTGATCATCGACTCGCGGCGCTTCGGCGCAGTCGCGCGCGAACTCGACGCGATCCAGTCGCGGCGGCGCCGCGGCTTCCGCGTCACCGACCTGACGTGGCTGCGGCTGCGGCCGTGGCGGCGCGCGCTCGCCGAGGCCTTCGAGCAACTGCCTTGGCGCGCCGGCACGCCGGTCGAAGCGGCGATCCGCCACGGCGCCAACGGCCTCGCCGGCGCGCAGTTGCTCGGCAACTGGCTGCGCGCGCGCACCGACGCGCGCATCACGCTGGACGCCGCCGGCGCCGCCGGGCCGCTGTGGCCGGAGCGGGTCACGCTCGCCGTCGGCGACTGCGAGGTCGACTTCGCGACCGCCGGCGCGCAGATCCGCGTGCGCGTGTCGACGCCGGAGCGCTGCGACCTGCCGTTCCTGGTGCCGCAGTCGCGCGGCAGCGACGGCGACCTCGTCGGCGCGGCGATCGACCTCGGCTAGCGCGGACTAGCGGCGCAAGCGGCCGAGCAGCCAGCGCAGCCGTTCGCGGTAGCCATCGGGCTGTTCGAGGAACACGCGACCGTGACGCGCGTCCGGCGCGATCCACAGCTGGCGGAGCTCGGCGTGCATCGGCAGCCGCGCGAACAATTGCTCCACCGTCGCGGGCGGCGCGCGGTCGTCGATGCCGGCGCCGACGACGAGGCACGGGATGTCGTGCGGCAGCGTGGCGAGCACGTCGCTCGGACAGGCGGTCGCGAGGTCGACGTCGCTCCACCAGCCGAGCGCGCGCACGACCAGCGACGCCCATGGTTCGTCGACGCGCCACTTGGACCGCACGTCGCCTTCGCGGTCGAAGCCGAGCATGCGCCGCGCCGCCGACGGCACGTCGTCGATCGGCGCGTCGAGCACGAGGCCCGCGACGCCGTCGATGCGCGGCAGCGCCAGCGCGACCGCAGCGGTGCCCATGCTGACGCCGAACAGCACCAGCGGCGTGCGCTCGCGCCCCGGCTGGCTGCGCACGAAGCGCGCCGCGGCGGCGACGTCCTCGCTCTCGCGCACGCCGGCGGTGAACGGCGCGCTGCTGCTGCCGCCGAAGTTGCGCGGCTCGACGAGCCAGCACTCGCAGCCTTCGTCGCGGAACAGCTGCGCGATCGGCTCCAGCTCCATCGCCGAGCGGAACAGCCCGTGCACGAGCAGCACGACGGCCTTCGGCGGCTCGACCGGCGCCTCGACGCGGAACGCGCGCAGCGTCACGCCGTCGCTGCTCGGGATCGTGCGCGCCCGCGCTCGCGCCGCCGCCAGCACGTCGGCCGCCGGCTTCGGCGCCTCACCCGCCTGCTCGGCGGCGAGGCCCTTCCACGTCTGCACGGCGATGCGGCCGTCGGCAGCGAGGCGCGGGCCTTCGTACGCGCGCTCCTGCGGGCGCGTGCCGATCCAACGCGAGCCGACGTAGCCGAGCGCGAGCGGGAAGGTGGCGAACAGGTGCACGGGCAGCAGCGCGAGGTGCGTCCACAGGACAGCGCGCCAGAAGCGCCGCTGCGGCCGCCGCAGCGCCAGCAACGCGAGCCCGGCCAGCACGGCGAGCCCGAGCGTCGGCAGCAGGAAGACGACTGCGGCGAGCA
>JBEITC010000165.1:0-7804 GCA_040375075.1 Planctomycetota bacterium
CGGCGTCGGTGGAGCGCCAGAGGTTGTCGGCCGCGAAGCCGCCCAGGCAGGCGTAGAGCACTTGCGGGTTGCCGATCTGCTGCACCAGTCGGATCAGCACGCGATTGGGCAGCGGGTTGCGGCTGGCGTTGTCGTCGAGCGGGGTCCAGGTCGGCGTCGCCGCGGTGGCGTCGTCGCTGCGGTACAGGCGTCCGTCGTTGTGGCCGGTGAAGACGCGGTTGGAGATGCCCGGCGTCACGGCGATCGACGCGATCAGGCTGCCGACGTCGGGCTTCACCGCGGTCCACGTCGTGTTGCTGCGCGCGCTGTCGGTGCGCCACAGGCTGCGGCCACCGGCGTAGAGACGATTGCCGTTGTTCGGGTCGAGGCGCAGCGGCGCGATGAAGTTGGAGTTGCCGGCGCCGACATCCAGCAGGCCCGAGGTGATCGGCTGCGCCGAGGCGCCGCCGTTGCTCGAGCGGTGCACGCCGAGGTACTGGTACTCGCCGTAGGTGAACTGCGGGCTGGTCGGGTCGATCTGCACCTGGCCGCCGTCGCCGCCGAACACGAGGTTGGCGGTCGGGCTGCTGCCGAGCACGCGCAGCGTGCCGTTGTCCTGTGTGCCGCCGACGACCACGTCGTTCGTCAGGTGGCCGGCAGCGGCGTAGAACTGCGTGCTGCGCATCGTCGCGTCGAGGTCCAGCCAGCCGCCGGTGTTCGATACCGTGGTGACGTCGTCGGTGACGTGCAGGCCGCCGTCGGTGGCGAAGTAGACGCGGCGGTTGGCCACGCCGTCGTAGCCCGGCGCTGGCACGATCGCATGGCAGTCGCTGTGCGGCGTCGCCGTCATGATGTAGCCGCTGGCGATCTGCGTGAACGTCACGCCCCCGTCGACGCTGCGCCATGGGTTGATCGACGCGGTGACGACCAGGTCGCTGTTGGTCGGATCGACCCAGATCGGGCAGTAGTAGTACGACTGGCCGAGGTTCTGGCTCGCCTGCGTCTGCTGCGTCCAATTGGCGCCGCCGTCGGTCGAGCGCCAGACCTTGCCGCCGCCGAAGCCGGTCGCGGCGTAGACCATGCCCGGCGCGCTCGGCGCGTAGCACAGCTCGATGCGCGAACCCTCGCCGGTGACGCTGGCGAGGCCGGTCTGCGCGAACTGCCACGTCTGGCCGCCGTCGTTCGAGCGGATGACGTGGTGCGTCGCGACGCTGCCCGGCGCGAGGTGCGCGACGGCCTTGTTCGCGTCATTGGGGTCGAAGACGACCTGGTAGCTGAACGGATCGACGACGAGGCCGTTGGTGACGTCTGTCCAGGTGATGCCGCCGTCGGTCGAGCGCGCGATGCCGCCGGGTCGTCGCGACGCGAGCAGCACGTTGGGGTTGGCCGGCGAGACCGCGATGCGCGTCACGTGCTGCCACGTGTCGGTCGCAGTCAGGTGCGCCCACGTCACGCCGCCGTCGACGCTCTTCATCATGCCGGCGCCGCGGACGAAGTGCGCGACGCTGCGCACGAGGTGGCCGAGCGACCAGTGGCCCTCGCCGGTGCCGAGGTAGATCGTCTGTGGATTGGTGGGGTCGAGCGCGAGCGCGCCGACCGAGAGGTTGCGCCACCAGTCGTCGACCAACGTCCACGACGTGCCGCCGTTCTCGGACTTCCACAAGCCGCCGCTGACCGCGCCGACCCAGATGCGCTGCGGGTTGGTCGGATCGATCGCGATGGCGCGTGTGCGGCCGGCGACGTTGTCAGGGCCGCGATGCCGCCACGCCAGCGGGCCGACGCCGCCCTGGTCGGGCAGGGCCGCGATCGCGGCGAGGTTCGCGTCACGCTGCTGCAGCGCCGTCTGCCACGCGCGCGGCGGGATGGCGCCGCGCTCGTCCTGATAGCGTTCGAGCCGCCAGCGCGCCGCGCCGTTGGGAAACTCGGTTGGCACGTCGCGGCCGGCATCGGGCGCGGGCGACGAGCAGGCGGCGAGCAGACAGAGCAGGGCGAAGCTGTGGCGCATGCGGGACGAGGGCGAGTCGCGCATTCTAACGGCGGCCGGCGGTTCGGGTCTGCTGAGGACCGCGTGCCCGGCCTAGCGGTGGCCCGGACTGCTGAAGACCGTGTGCCCGGTCCGGCGGTGGCCTGCACTGCTGACCACCGTGTGCCCGGTCCGGCGGCAGTCCCCATCTGCCGACCACCGTGTGCCCGGCGCGGCAGTGTCATGCCGGCCGGTGACGGCTTGGCGCCGCCCCGCGTCAGTCCCCGGGGCTACTGCGCCTTCAGCTTCACCAGCTCAGGCATCTCCGTCGACGCCTCGATCGCGGCGATCGTCTCGCGCACCGACTCCATCTTCTTGATCGACAGGTTGCGCGGGAAGTTCTTCTCGTCCTTGTCGAAGTACTCGGCGAGCGCGCGCAGCTCCGGCAGCACGGCCTTCGCCCGGCCGCCGTACTGCAGCACGATCTGCATCAGCTCCGGCGTGCGTCCCTCGCTGGCCCACGGGTTCTGGTCGCGCGCGTACTGCACGCACGCGGCGAGGCCTTCTTCGATGCGGTTCTTGGCGAGCACGCGCAGGCCTTCGACGCGGATGCCGTCGGCGAACATCTCGCCGCTCGGTGCGGGCTCGACGACGGCGCGATGGATCGCCGGCAGCAGCGGCCGCACGGCTTCGGCCGAGAGGTTGCGGTAGACGGACGCGAGGTTGCTGCGCGCGCGGCCGTCCTGGTTCTGCAGGCCGGCGCGCACGGCGACGTACAGCGCCTCGGGGTCGACGCCGTCGAGCGACCGGCCGAGAATGCCGTCGCGGTCGAACAGCGCGAACGTCAGGTAACGCTGCTGCATGGCGCGCGGATCGCGCTGCGGATCGAGCTGCGTCATCATCGCGAGCAGCTGCGGCACGGCCGCGGCCGCCGGCTTGCCGATCGCGGCCAGCGCTTCGGCGGCCTTGACGCGCAACCACAGGTCGTCGGCGCCGAGCGCGCGACGCAGCGCCTCGACCGCCGGCGCGCCGCGGCCGCGCAGTTCGCCGAGCGCTTGGCAGGCGCCAAGGCGCGCGTGCAGCTCCGGCGCGTCGAGCATCGTCACCAGCGCGTCGATCACCGGCGCACGCCGCCGGCCGAGCGCCATCGCGGCGCGCTCGCGCACCACCGGCGACCAGCTGCCGAGGTTCGCCAGCAGCTGCGCGTCGCTGCGCGCGTCGAACGCGCTCTTGCGGTCCTTGTTGTCCCAGCCGCGCCCGTCGGCGATCAGCGCCTCGGCGTCCTTCGCCGTCAGCTGCGCCGCCGTCGACGCGCGCTTGCCGGTCAGCAGCAGCGAACGTCGCGGCAGCGACAGGCCGAGCAGCCATCCGCCCGTCGCGTCCCAGTTGTCGTAGCTGTCGTGCTTGGGCTCGGGCGGGCCCTGGTGCGAAAACGTGCCGTCCCAGCGGCGCGCGAGGTCGGCGTACCAGCTGCCGAACTCGCGCATCCACGCGCCGGTCGCGTGCGAGCCGCTGCGCGCCACGCCGGGCAGCGCCCACAGCACGTTGAAGTAGTTGCCGGTGTGGCCGGTGTCGCGTTCGGCGCCGTGCGACGCGACGCTCATGCGCGAGAAGAACGTCGCCGCGTCCGCTTCGCCCATGAGGTCGAACAGCGTCGCGGCCATGCCGCACTTGCCGTTGTCCTCGTGCGTCTCGATCCACGGGTGGTGGTCGCCGTACGGCACCGCGCCCTTGCCGACGTAGAACCGCAGCAGCTTGGCGCTGCGCTCGATCGCCTCGGCGATCGCCGGGTCGTCGACGCCGGCCTGCCGCGCGAGCACGAGTCCGATCGTCAGGGGCACGCCGGGCGCGTTCATCATGCCGTAGCCGCCGAGCCGCCCGTCGCGCCGCGCGAAGCCGTGGCCCCACGAGCCGACGGCGCTCTGGCCCTTGGCGGCTTCGCCGGCGAGGCGGCGCAGGCCCGGCATCGCCTCCTTGTCGCCGGTCGCGAGCGCGTACTCGGCGAGGAAGATCATCACGTAGCCGTAGTGCCACGTCTGCATCGAGTCACTGCGGTAGTCCGCGGCCCAATGGGCTTCGCGCTGCAGCGTCGAACGGTGCTGCGCGTCGCCGCTGGCGAGCAGCGCGAGCGCGTTGAGCGAGCGCGGGATCGGGTCGAGGTGGCGGCCGTACTTCGCGTCGGCCATGCGCGCGGCCAGCGCCGTCGTGCCACGGGCGAACAGCTGCTCCGACTTGCGGCAGTCGAACGGCGCGGTCGCGCTGTAGTCGCCGAGCGTCGGCAGTGTCAGCACGACGTCCTCCACCTTGCCACCGCGCCAGCGCGAGAGCCGCAGCTTGCCGGCGCCGGCCTTCGACTCGGCGGTGATGATCGCCGCGCCGAACTCGGTGCGCGGATCGCGCGCGAAGGGCGCGCCGCCGGCGCCGAGCAGCACGTCGCCTGCCGCGAGCGTGCCGTCGGCCGGCGAACCGGCGGCGACCTTGGTGATCGCGATCTGGCGCGCGTCGGTCGTCACCATGCGGTCGCTGAAGATCCAGCCACGCGCGCCGGTGGGCCCGAGGTTCCAGTCGTGCTCGTGGCCGGCGGGGATCGTGTCGCCGGCGGTGAGGTCCGGCACGCGCAGTGGCTTGTTGTCCTGCGCGGGCGAGGCCGCGGCGAGTGCGAGGGCAGCGAGTCCGACGAAGCAAAGGCGAGGTTGCCGCATCGAGCCAGCGTACCCGCGTGGCACGCCAACTCGCACGCGCGCAGCGACCCACGCGACGAGGCGCGACCGCTGCGTCCCGATGCGACGGAAACGTTGCGCGGCGACCCCGTGCGCAGCGCACGCCGATGCGGCAGCCGTACCGACTCAGCGCTCGCGATGGCTCGCGTCGACCGGCGTCGCCGTGCCGCCGACCGCGCCCGTCCACGCCGTCGCAGCGCCCTCGCGGTACACGAGCTTGCCGCCGCTGCTGCCGACGGCCCAGCCCAGCGCCAGCACGCCGCACGAGCCGGCGATCGTCGCGTACGCCGCCCACTTGCCGGCGCGCGGCATGCCGCGCGCGAGCAGCGGCGCGAACGCCAGCAGCAGCACCGCGACGCCGGCGCCGAGGAACAGCTTCGCCCGGTCTTCGTGCGCCTCGATGCGCGCTTCGGCGACGACGCGCTCGACGCGCTCGGCGTCCTCTTCGCCGGTCTTGAGCGCGAGCCCGGCGCCGCCGACGAGTGCTGCCTGCGCGGCGATCGCGAGCGTCCACGTGCGCAGCGGCAGCCAGTTCTTGTGGATGGCCAACCAGAGGCCCGCGAACAGGACCGGCACGACCAGCGCGAGGCCGAGCGGCAGGTGGACGAACAACGGGTGCAGCGGCGATTGGGGGTCCATGGCGTTCTCCTGACGCCATGGCTTAGGCGATCGGTCGTGCGCGCGCGCCGCGTCGAACGGCGTAGGGAGGCCGGGCACTGCGCGGCAGGTCGACCGGGCCGCGCTGCGGTCACTCGGGCAGCGTGTGCGCGGGGCGGGCTTCCGGCCCGGGCTTGCCGCGGCCGAGGCGTGCGGCGAGCGCGTCGATGCCGGCGCGCAGCGTGGCGACCATCTCGGGATGCTGGGCGGCGACGTTCGTCGCTTCGCCGAGTTCGGCGGCGAGGTCGTAGAGGCTCGGCGGCGTGTCCGGTTTGGCGGCGAGCACGAGCTTCCAACGGCCAATGCGCGCGGCGACCGGTTGCCAGCCGTCGTAGAAGACCAGCAGGCGGTCGGTCGGCGCCGGCTCAGCGCCACGCCAGCGGCCCAGCAGCGACGCGCCGTCGCGCAGCGGCGTGGCCGGGACGGTGATGCCGGCCGCGGCCGCGAACGTGTGATACAGGTCGAAGCCGGCGGCGACGCCGTCGTCGACGCCGCCGGCCGCGATCGTGCCGGGCCAGCGCACGATCGCCGGCACGCGCACGCCGCCGTCGTGGCGGCTGCTGTACTTCTCGCCGCGCAGCGCGTGCTTGCGCGCAGTGTCGACGGTGGCGGCGTGGCCGTAGATGCCTTCGAGCTCGGGATACGCGCGCGTCAACGGGCCGTTGTCCGATTGGAAGACGACGAGCGTGCGCTCGGCGACGCCAGCGGCGGCGAGGGCGGCCATGAGTTCGCCGACGGCCCAATCGAGGCACTGCACGGCGTCGCCGTAGACGCCGGCCTTCGATTGGCCCTGGAAGCGGCGCGCGACCAACCACGGCGTGTGCGTCTCGATGTTCGAGAAGTGCAGGAAGAACGGCCGCGCCTTGTTGGCGGCGATCCATTGCGTCGCGTCGGCGACGAAGCGCTCGGGCAGCGTCGCCAGCTGCGCTGGTTGCTCGACGACCGCTTCGCCGCGCAGCAGCGGGATCGCCGGGAAGCCGCGCGAGCGGCCCTGCTGGTCGAGGCGCTCCGGCACATGGTCGTTGGGGTAGGGGATGCCGAAGAACGCGTCGAAGCCGTGGCGCGTCGGCAGGTGTTCGGCGCGGTGGCCGAGGTGCCACTTGCCGATGCAGGCGGTGGCGTAGCCGTTCGCGCGCAGCAGCTCGGCGATCGTGACTTCGTCGGCGGCGAGGCCGGTGCGGTCGGACGGGAACAGCACGCGCGGCAGGCCGACGCGCTGCGCATAGCCGCCGGTCAGGATCGCCGCGCGCGTCGGCGTGCAGGTCGAGTGCGGCGCGTAGAACGACGTCATGCGCAGGCCCTCGGCAGCCAAGCGGTCGAGGTTGGGCGTCGCGATGTCCGTGCAGCCAAAGCACCCGAGGTCGTCCCACGCGATGTCGTCGGCGACGATGTGCACGATGTTGGGGGGCATCGGCGGCAGCGGCGTCGTCGGCTGCTGCGCGCGCGGCGAAGCAGCGAGCAGGGCGGAGACGGCGACGAGGGCGAGCGCGAAGGCGGCGGTCAGGCGACGCATCCGCGCATCGTCGCGGGCGGCGCGGCGCGATGCCATGCGCTGTCAGGCGGTCGGCGCCAGGTTGCCACGGGAAGCGAGCCGACGACGGAACGCGGAGTTGGCGGAGGTCGGTCGCTCGGCGAGCGCGCGGCGTCGGTGCGGCGTCCGTCTGCGCGGCTCGCTGGCGGTGCGGTCCCGCGATCGTGCGGTGACGGAGAGGCGCCGCACGAAACCACGCGCCTCAGAACTCACGGCACGCAATCGCTGGTAGCTCGGCGAGCGCGCGACGTCGGGCGCCGCACGCGGGCTGCGCGCGCTGCCATCAAGGATGCAGCCGTTGCGGACGCGCCGCGGCGCCAGCTCCAACGCCATGGCGAGGCAGCGACCGTCGCGCATTCGCCCATGCCATGCGCACGAGGAAGCCAGCGCGGCGATCGGCTATCGTTCTCCGTGATGCTGCCGAACCGGCGCGGCTCCGCCGCATGAACGTCGATCCGTCCCGTCGCCTGCTGCAGGCCGCCGCGCTCGTCGTGCTGTTCGCCGTTGCGCTGCGCTGCGCGTGGCTCGGCGACGACGCCTACATCACGCTGCGCACCGTCGAGAACGCGGCGACCGGCGGCGGCCTGCGCTGGAACCCCGACGATCGCGTGCAGACGTACACGCATCCGCTGTGGATGCTGCTGCTGACGGCGGCCCGCTGGCTGACCGGCGAGAGCTACTTCACGACGATCTGGCTGTCGCTCGGCCTGTCGCTTGCGGCGGCGACGCTGCTGCTGCGCCGCGCGGCGACGTCGGCGGCGGTCGTGGCGTGCGGCCTAGCGCTCGTCGGCACGCGCGCGTTCACCGACTACTGCACGTCGGGGCTCGAGACGTCGCTGACGTTCCTGCTGCTGGCGCTGTTCGTCGACACGCTGCTGCCGTCGGTGAAGCCCGGCAATCCGTGGCAGATGGCGGTCGGCCCGGCGGTCGACGGCGCGGTCGCGCCGGCGCCGC
>JBEITC010000587.1:0-2082 GCA_040375075.1 Planctomycetota bacterium
GCAGGGCAAGCTCACCGACGCGCTGAAGAAGGCGATCCTGCTCGCCGACACCAAGCAGGTCCTCGAGGACCTGTACCTGCCGTACAAGCAGAAGCGCCGCACCAAGGCGATGATCGCGCGCGAGGCGGGCCTGCAGCCGCTCGCCGAGCAGCTGCTCGCCGATCCGGGCGTGGACCCGCGCGGCGCCGCCGCGGCCTATGTCGCCGCCGACAAGGGCGTCGCCGACGTCGAGGCAGCACTCGAGGGCGCGCGCTTCATCCTGCTCGAGCAGTTCGCCGAGGACGCGCCGCTGATCGGCAAGGTGCGCAAGTGGCTCGAGGACGAGTCGCGCGTCGTCACCAAGGTGACCAAGGGCAAGGAGACCGATCCCGAGGCCCAGCGCTACCGCGACTACTTCCGCTACGACGAGCCGCTCGCGCGCGTGCCGAGCCACCGGGCGCTCGCGATCTTCCGCGCCAAGAAGGAAGGCTTCCTCGACGGCTTCCTCGGCTTCGCGCCCGAGGCCGGCGCCGTCGCGACCAAGGCCGAGGACGGCAGCGAGCTGCCGCCGGAGTGCCCGCCGATCGGCGATTCGCCGCGCGGCCAGCTCTTCGTCATGGAGCGCTTTGGCATCCAGGACAAGGGCCGCCCCGCCGACAAGTGGCTCTGCGACACCGCGCGGCTGTGCTGGCGCGCCAAGCTGTCGCTGCACGTCGAGAGCGACCTGATGCAGCAGCTGCGCGAACGCGCCGAGGCCGGCGCGATCACCGTGTTCGCCGACAACCTGCGCGACCTGCTGCTCGCCGCCCCCGCCGGCCCGAAGACCATCCTCGGCCTCGACCCGGGCCTGCGCACCGGCTGCAAGGTCGCCGTCGTCGACCGCACCGGCAAGCTGCTGGCGACGACGACGATCTTCCCGCATGTGCCGCGCGAGGACTGGGACGGCTCGCTGCGCACGCTGGCGCTGCTGTGCAAGGCGCACGCGGTCAACCTCGTGTCGATCGGCAACGGCACCGCCTCGCGCGAGACCGACAAGCTCGCCAACGACCTGATCAAGAAGCACCCGGAACTCGCGCTGCAGAAGCTCGTCGTCAGCGAAGCCGGCGCGTCGGTCTATTCGGCGAGCGAGCTGGCGGCGAAGGAGTTCCCCGAGCTCGACGTCTCGCTGCGCGGCGCGGTGTCGATCGCGCGCCGCCTGCAGGATCCCCTCGCCGAGCTGGTCAAGATCGACCCCAAGGCGATCGGCGTCGGCCAGTACCAGCACGACGTCAACCAGACGCACCTGCAGAAGTCGCTCGACGCCGTCGTCGAGGACTGCGTCAACTCGGTCGGCGTCGACCTCAACACCGCCAGCGAGGCGCTGCTGAGCCGCGTCGCCGGCCTGTCGTCGACGCTGGCGAAGAACATCGTCCAGCACCGCGACAGCAACGGCCCGTTCCTCACGCGCAAGGAGCTGCTCAAGGTCAGCCGGCTCGGGCCAAAGGCCTTCGAGCAGTGCGCCGGCTTCCTGCGCATCCCCGGCGGCGACGACCCGCTCGACCAGAGCGCCGTGCACCCCGAGGCCTACCCGGTCGTCGAGCGCATCCTCAAGAAGACCGGCAAGCCGGTGAAGGAGCTGCTCGGCAACCGCGACGCGCTGCGTTCGCTCAAGCCGCAGGACTTCACCGACGAGCGCTTCGGCGTGCCGACGGTCACCGACATCCTCGCCGAGCTGGAGAAGCCGGGCCGCGACCCGCGGCCGGAGTTCAAGACCGCGTCGTTCCAGGAAGGTGTCGAGACGCTCGCCGACCTCAAGGAAGGCATGGTGCTCGAAGGCGTGGTGTCCAACGTGACGGCGTTCGGCGCGTTCGTCGACATCGGCGTGCACCAGGACGGCCTCGTGCACATCAGCCAGCTCAGCGACCGCTTCGTCGAGGACCCGCGCGAAGTCGTCAAGGCCGGTCAGGTCGTCAAGGTCAAGGTGATGGCCGTCGACCTCGCGCGCCAGCGGGTGGCGCTGACGATGAAGCTGCACGAGCGGGCGGAGAATGGGGCGAGCGGCGGCGGTGGTGCTGGCGGCGGTGGGTTCGGCGGTGGCGGCGGCGGTGCGAACCGCGGCGGGCC
>JBEITC010000177.1:0-7524 GCA_040375075.1 Planctomycetota bacterium
GCGACCGACGTCGCGGCCGGGAGCGCTGCGGCGGCGAACGGCCGGGCGGGGGGCTGCGCGTCGGGTGACGGTTCGTGCCGTGGCGCCGGCTCCGCGCGGCGGCTGCGCGCGCCGTCGACTTCCAGCGCGCCGCGCGGCACGATCCCGCACCCGCATGGCAGCGTCCTCCCCCCTGTCCGGTCTGCGCGTCCCGCCGGTCGACGCCGTTGCGCTCGAGGCGCGCGCCGCCGACCTCGGCACGCGCTCGCTCAAGAAGGCGGCGAAGGTCCAGGGCCTCAAGCTCGCCATCGCGATGATGGACCTGACCACGCTCGAAGGCATGGACACGCCCGGCAAGGTCCGCCAGCTGTGCGGCAAGGCCGCACGGCCGCTGCCGACGCGCCCCGACGTGCCCGCTTGCGCCGCGGTCTGCGTCTATCCGGACCTCGTGGCCGTCGCCGTCGAGGCGCTCGCCGGCACCGGCGTGCAGGTGGCGTCTGTCGCCACCGGCTTCCCCGCCGGCCGCATCGACCGCGCCAGCAAGCTGCGCGAGGTCGTCCGCGCGGTGCGCGACGGCGCCACCGAGATCGACATGGTGATCGATCGCGGCGCGTTCCTCGCCGGGCGGCATGGCTTCGTCGCCGACGAGATCCGCGCGGTGAAGGACGCCTGCGGGCCAGCGCACCTCAAGGTCATCCTCGAGACCGGCGAGCTGAAGACGTACGACAACGTGCGACTCGCCTGCCGGTTGGCGCTGCACGCCGGCGGCGACTTCCTCAAGACCTCGACCGGCAAGGTGACGCCGGCGAGCACGCTGCCGGTGATCCTGCTGATGCTCGAAGAGGTGCGCGACCACTTCCTCGCCACCGGCCGCATGGTCGGCGTCAAGGCCGCCGGCGGCATCCGCACCGGCAAGGACGCGCTGAAGTACCTCGTCACCGTCGCCGAGACGTGCGGCGACCGCTGGCTTTCGCCGGCGTGGTTCCGCTTCGGCGCCAGCGCGCTGCTCAACGACGTGTTGATGCAGTTGGAGAAGGAGCGCACGGGCCGCTACCAACGCCTGACCGACTTCAGCGCCGACTGAGCGCTCCATGCCATGAAGACCAACGACAGCAAGCGGAGCGGTGGCAGCAAGGCCGGCAAGGTGGGTGGCGCAGCGCGCGGCAAGCGCGGCGCTGCGCGCGAACTGACCTTCGGCGGTGTCTGGTCGTACGCGCCAGCGCCCGAGGCGACCGACATAGCGCCGATCCCGGCCCGCCAGGAACTCTTCGTCGGCGGCGCCTGGACCAAGCCCAAGTCCGGCCGCTACTTCGCGACGACCAATCCGGCGACCGAGGCCGTGCTCGGCGAGGTCGCCTACGCCGACGCGCGCGACGTCGACGCCGCGGTGAAGGCCGCGACCAAGGCCTTCCCGGCGTGGCGCAAGCTCACCGGCGACGAGCGCGCCCGCTACCTCTACCGCGTCGCGCGCATCCTGTTGGAGCGCGCCCGCGAGTTCGCGGTGCTGGAGACGCTCGACAACGGCAAGCCGATCAAGGAGACGCGCGACGTCGACGTGCCGCTCGCCGCGCAGCACTTCTTCCACCACGCCGGCTGGGCCGACAAGCTCGACCTGCTGTTCCCCGGCCAGTCGCCGGAGCCGCTCGGCGTGGTGGGGCAGGTGATCCCGTGGAACTTCCCGCTGCTGATGGCGGCGTGGAAGCTGGCGCCTGCGCTCGCCGCCGGCAACACGGTGGTGCTGAAGCCCGCCGAGTCGTCGCCGCTGACGGCGCTGCGGCTGTGCGAGGTGTTCCTGCAGGCGGGCCTGCCGCCCGGCGTCGTCAACGTCGTGACCGGCGATGGCGCCACCGGTGCCGCGCTGGTGCGCCATCCGGGCCTCGCCAAGGTCGCGTTCACCGGCAGCACCGAGGTCGGCAAGGAGATCCAGCGCACGCTCGCCGGCACGGGCCGCGAGCTGACGCTCGAGCTCGGCGGCAAGGCAGCGCACATCGTCTGCGAGGACGCCGCGCTCGACCAGGCGGTCGAAGGCGTGGTGCGCGGCATCTTCTTCAACCAGGGCCACGTCTGCTGCGCCGGCTCGCGTCTGCTCGTGCAGGAAGGCGTGCACGACGCGTTCGTCCAGAAGCTCGCGCGGCGCATGGCGCGCATCCGCGTCGGCGACCCGCTGGACAAGAACACCGACATGGGGGCGATCCACAGCAAGGCGCAGCTCGACCGCATCCGCGAGCTGGTCGCCGACGGCGTCGCCACCGGCTGCGAGCTGCACCAGCCCGCCTGCGCGCTGCCGAAGAAGGGCCATTGGTTCCCGCCGACGATGTTCACCGGCGTCTCGCTCGGCCACCGCATCGCCCGCGAGGAGATCTTCGGCCCGGTGCTGTCGGTGCTGACGTGGCGCACGCCGGACGAGGCGGTCGAGAAGGCCAACAACAGCAGCTACGGCCTGTCGGCGGGCGTGTGGACCGACAAGGGCGCGCGCGTGCTGTGGTTCGCCGAGCGCCTGCGCGCCGGCGTCGTGTGGAACAACACGTTCAACCGCTTCGACGCGGCCTCGCCGTTCGGCGGCTACAAGGAGTCCGGCTTCGGGCGCGAAGGCGGCAAGCAGGGCATGCGCGCCTACGTCCGGCTGCAGGGCGCGTTGGCATCGGGGTGACCCGCGCCTTGGGAGCCCGCGCGGCGTCCCCGGCCCACGGCCTGCGGCCGGCGTGCTAGATTGCGCCCGTCGTGCTCCGCTGCCGTCCGCGGAGCGGCTGCGTTCCCCGCCACGCCCCTCGCCGCCATGCGCGCCATCGTCGTTTCCCTGCTGCTCGCGTCGCCGCTGCTGGCGCAGCAGATCGCTGAAGTCGAACCGAACGACACGCTGGCCGCCGCGCAACTGGTTGCCGCCGGCGCGCAGGTCGACGCCGAATTGCTGGTCGGTGAAGTGGATTGGTTCCGCTTCGTCACGACCGGCGGCTACATGCGTCTCGCGGTCACGGCGGCGATCGACACGCAGATGGAGCTGTGGGACGCGACCGGCGCGAACTGCCTCGCGTTCAACGACGACGGCCAGGGTCTGCAGAGTTCGGTCTGGATGAACCTCGCGGCCGGCGCCTACCACCTGAAGGTCGAAGGCTTCTCGGCGACGACCGGCGGGAGCTACGCGCTCGAAGTCTCCTTGCCCGGCGTCCGGCCGCTGACCCAGTCCGAGGTCGAACCGAACGACGCGCTGGCGACCGCGACGGTGGTCGCGGGCGGCGCGCAGGTCGGCGCCTCGCTGCGGCCGCCGATCGCCGTGCTCACCGGCGTCGCCGGCGCGACCAACACGACGACGGTGACGCAATCGACGACCGCGCTGATCGCCAACCAGTACGCCGATGGGCGCCACTGGTTGCGCTACACGGCCGGCGCCAACACCGGCCAGGAGCGCCGCATCAGCGCCAACACGACGGCGGACATGACCATGGCGACCGGGTTCTCGTCCACGCCTGCGCCCGGCGATGCGTTCGTGGTGATGGAGTACGACGCCGATTGGTTCCGCTTCGACGTCGCGTCGCCGCGCGCCCTGGTCGCGTTCTCGATCACCGACGGCGACGATCGGTGGCTCAGCGGCTTCAGCTACCAGTTGCTCGACGCCAGCGGCACGCAAGTCTCGTCCGTGTACGGCGTCGGCAACGCCGAGTCCGACGCGTACCTCAATCGGTTGACCAGTTTCCGCGTGCTGACGGCCGGAGCCTGGTACGTGCGCGTGTTCCACCGGCGCACCGCGCTCAGCGGGCCGCCGGCCGCGGCGCCCCTGCACGGCAACTACCGCTTCGAACTCCAGGTCCGCGACATGAACGTCGGGGGCGTCGCAGTGGAGGCGGCGGAGCCGAACAACACGGTCGCCAGGGCCACGCCGATCGCGCCCGGCCAACAGGGGCGGGGTGTCGTCACCACGGGCACGGACACCGTCGACCTCTGGGGACCGATCGCGGTGCCGACCCAGGCGTTGTTGTGCGTGCAGACCGATGCGGGCGCGACGGCGCCGGCGTTGCTCGACTCGACGATCAACCTGCGCCAACTCACGGATCCGGCCACCGGTGCCCTCGGCGCCGCCACGGCCGCGACCACCGGCAACACGCTGAACACGACGGCCGGCGCCAGCCACGCCCGCGGCACGTACCAGCTCCTTCTGCCCAACACCGTGTACTACGTCGAGGTCGTCAGCCCGGGCTCCGCGGCCACGCAGTCGGGCAGCTACGTGCTCGAACTGTCGCTTCTCGACGCGCCGCCGTATGCCGCCGGAACCGTCGTCACGACCGCGGCCAATGCCGCAGGCTGCGGCACGGCGGGCGTGCCGACCATCGGGCGCGCGTTCGCGACCGAACTGCCGATCCTCGGTCAGGCCTTCGTCACGCGCACGTCGAACCTCAACGGCCCCGGCAATCTCGGGCTGATGGTCTTGGGCCTGTCGGGTGCACAGGGGCCGAGTGGCGCACCCGCTGGTTCGCCGCAGTCGATCTACAATCCCCAGCCGCTCGCCCTGACGTTGCTCGGCGCGCCGGGTTGCACGCTCAACGTCAGCCCGTTGCAGACCGATGTCCTGCTGGCCGACCCGGGGACCTTGGCGGCCGACTACGTGCTGCCGATCCCGGGCGCGCCGGGCCTGCAAGGCTTCACGCTGTTCCTGCAGCCGGCGAAGCTCGACTTCCTGACGCCGGCCAACGCGCTCGGCGTGCAGCCGGGCAACTGGATGCGCATCGTCGTCGGCACGCGCGCGTTCTGATCCCGGCGGATGGCAGTCGCGCGGCGCCTGCATGACGCAGGCGCACGCGCCGCGACCAGCGCCCGCGAGCGCGCTGGTTGCGTTTCCGGGGACCGCAATCGGACCTGCGTGGCCGCGGTCCGAAAGGCCTGCTGGGCGGTTCGGCGTGGGTAGGGGGGGGCTATTGCCCGAGTAGATGCGTGCTATCTTGCGGGTGTCGTTTCGCCCTCCGCGCGGAGGTGCGAGTAAGTCTCCATCCGGCAGTGCTCGCTGCCGCCTCCAATCTCGAACGAGTCCCCAATACGTTTCCTCGCCGCTAGCTCCTTGTTCTTCGCTGCGCCGCTGATGGCGCAGCAGTTCGCCGAAACCGAACCGAACGACACTGCCGCCACGGCGCAGGTCGTCGCGCTCGGGTCGCAGATCAACGGCAGCCTGACGGCCGGCGAGCTCGACTGGTACACGTTCACCACCCCGGGTGGCTACCACTCGATCCAGATGCTGAGCGACACCGCGACGGGCGTCGACTTCGTCATGGACATCTTCGACGCGAGCGGCACGACGCTGCTGGCGTGGTGCGACGACTCGGGCCAGCTGAACTACACGAGCTACCCGTCGTACTTCGGCGTGATCCCGGCCGGCACGTACACCGTGCGCTGCAAGGCGTTCTCGGCGACGTCGACCGGCAACTACCAGTTCAACCTGGGCCAGACCGCCTCGAAGCCGTACACGGGCGTCGAGGTCGAGCCGAATGGCACGCTCGCGACGGCGCAGGCCGTCGGTGACGGCGCGCAGATCGACGCGAGCCTCGCCGCGCCGGTCGTCGTCGGCACGAACGCCGCCGCCACCGCCACGGTGGTCGCGACGGACTCCGTCGCGTCGAGCACCGCGACGGTCATCACCACGGCGGGCGCGCAGGTCGCCGGCGCGTACAACGGCATCGGTTACTTCGTCCGCTTCACGTCGGGCGCCAACATCGGCCAGTCGCGCCGCATCACGTCCAACACCGCGACGACGATCTCGACCGAGTCGTGGGCGTCGATCCCGGCGGCCGCGGACACGTTCGAGATCGTCATCAACTCGGCGACGATCGTTACGGACGCGGTCGCGTCGGCGACCACGACGGTCATCACGGCGACGGCGCCACTGACGGCGTCGCTGTTCACGACGCCGAGCAACACCCACGCGGTGCGCTTCCTGACCGGCGCCAACGCCGGCCAGTCGCGCACGATCACGGCCAACACGGCCACGACGATCACGACGGCGGCCTGGACCACGGCGCCGGTCGCTGGCGACCAGTACATCGTCGTCTCGGGCGGCAGCAGCAACAGCATCGCGCTCGCGACGCCGGTGACGGCGAACCAGTTCGGCATGGCGCCGGGCACGGGCTCGGTGTTCTGGGTCCGCTGCACCAGCGGCATCAACGTCGGCCAGAGCCGTCGCGTGCAGGCCAACACGGCGAGCACGATCCTGCTCGCCAGCGGCTTCGGCAACGCGCCGGCGCCGGGCGACACGTTCGAGGTCGACCAATACGACTCGGACCTCTACCGTGTCGACGTCACCGCGCCGAAGGCGATGGTCGTCTTCAGCGTCACCGACGGCACGCTGCCTTGGGTCAGCGGCTGGTCGTACGAGGTCCTCGACTCGGCCGGCGCGCTGGTCAACAGCACGACGCTCGGCACCAACCTCGCCGACTCGTCGGCCTTCCAGGGCCGCGTCAGCAGCTTCCGCGTGTTCCCGACCGGCACGTACTACGTGCGCATCTTCCAGCGCCGCTCGCTGCCGACGTCGCCGGCTCCGACCGTGCTGACCGGCAACTACCGCTTCGAGCTGAAGCAGCGTGACTTCAACATCGCTGGTTCCGTCACCGAAACCGAGCCGCTCGGCGGCCCCAACGTGAACGACACGGCGGCGACGGCGACGCCGATCAATCCCGGCCAGATCGGCGTCGGCAACATCACCAACAGCGCGGGCACGGATCCGTCGGACCTCTGGGGCCCGATCACGGTGCCGACGGCGGCTCTCATCGGCTTCCAGGTCAGCGCCGCGGCCACCGGCACGCCGTTGACCGACGCCACGCTGCAACTCGTCCAGCTGCTCGACCCGGTCGCCGGCACGCTCGGCACGCCGTCGGCGGTCACCAGCGGCAACGCCCTCGAAGCCGGCGGCCTGAACCCGCGCGGCCTGTTCAACTTCTCGCTCGCCGGCACGCAGTACTACGTCCGCGTGCTCAGCCCGGGCACGGGCGCGGCACAGGCGGGTGACTACAACCTGGAGATCACCATCCCGGACCTGCCGACGTACCTGACGGCCAACTACGCGACGGCCTCGGCCAACGCCACGGGCTGCGGCACGGCGGGCGTGCCGACGATCGGTCGCGTCGGCAGCTGGGAGCAGCCGGTGATCGGCCAGACGTTCGTTCAGCGCGTCACCAACCTGAACGGCCTCGGCAACCTCGGCCTGATGGTGCTCGGCACGTCGGGCGCGCTCGGTCCGAGCGGCGCGCCGGCCGGCTCGCCGCAGTCGGTCTACAACCCGCAGCCGCTCGACCTGACGCTGTTCGGCGCGCCGGGCTGCTTCCTCAACGTCAACCCGCTGGACATCCAGGTCCTGATCGGCGACGCGACGGGCACGGCGGACTTCGTCCTGCCGACGCCGGGCAACCTCGCGCTGATCGGCTTCGTGCTGTTCTCGCAGCCGTGCAAGTGGGACTTCGCCACGCCGGTCAACCCGCTGGGCATCCAGCCGGGCAACTGGTCGCGCATCATCCTCGGCACGCGCACGTTCTGAGCGCGGGCTGACGGAGATCGTCTGCTGCGGACGCA
>JBEITC010000563.1:0-2304 GCA_040375075.1 Planctomycetota bacterium
CGGCGAGCCGCGCCTCGACCTCGGCGAGCGTCGCCTCGTCGAGGTGCGCGCTCGGCTCGTCGACGACGCACAAGGCCGGACGGCGCAAGAACGCGACCGCCAGCAAGGCGCGCTGCGCTTGCCCGCCCGACACCTGCGCCGGCAGGCGACTGGCGACGTCCGCCGGCGCGACGACGCCCAACCACCCGAGCATGCGCACGCACTCCGCGCGTGCCTGGCCGGAGAGTTCGACGAGTTGCCGACCGAGCGGCGTCAGCGGGTCGAAGGCGGCGTGCGGATCCTGCGGCAGCACGGCGACGCGGCCCGCGAGCCAGCGTCGGCGGCGCTCGGGCGACACGGCGAGCAGGTCCTCGCCGTCCGCCTCGACGCTGCCGGCGACCGACCAACCGGGGCGGCGCAGCAGCCCGAGCGCGGCCTGCAGCACGGTCGACTTGCCGCAACCCGAAGGCCCCACCAGGGCGACGGCGCCGCCGCGCGGCACGTCCAGCGCCGGCACGGCGATCGTCCCGCCTGCGGCAGTGCGGACGACGAGGTCGCGGGCTTGCAGCGCAGGCGCCATCGCCCCATCGCACGGGATCCATCGCGCCGGCGCAAGCGCATGGCTGCAACCTCGGCCCGGCCGCCGACGCTATGCTCGGCCCCATGATCCGCGCCGCCGCGTTGTCGCTGTTGTCGCTCCTCGCCGCCGCCCTGCCCGCCCAGAAGACCCTCGCCGAACTGCAGCAGCGCTTCGTCAAGGAGTCGCAGGCGCTCGACGCCGGCGGTGCTGGCGCCGGCGAACGGCGCGACGCGCTGCTCGCCCGCCACACCGAGGAGTTGCGGACGTTCGTCACGTCGGCGGCCTCGGGCGACGACCGCTGGAACGGCCGGCTGATGCTCGCCGACCTGCTGCTCGCCCGCCGCGACCGCGAAGCCGCCATCACCGCCCTGCGCAGCATCGACAAGAAGCAAGCGCCGGCCTTGCTGCTCGCCACCGCGGCGACGATGGCGCAGCACCTCGGACTGAAGGCGCTGCGCGACGAATGGGTCGCCGCCGCGCGCGGCAAGGACGCGCCGCTGCCCGACCGGCTGGCGATGGCGCGCATGCTGATGACGGTCCTGCAGGAGATCCCCGCCGGCGAGGAGATCTTCGCGCAGGCGCTGGCAGCGGCTGGCGACGACGAGCAGCGGTCGTTCGTGCGCTGGCACCAGGCCGACGCGCTGCGCGACCGCGAGGACCTGCCGGAGAACGCCGCGTTCGAGGAACTCGAGAAGCTGGCGAAGGACCTGCCGGCGACCTACTGGGGCGGCGTCGCCAAGGATCGCCTGCGCGCTTCGCAGCTGCAGCCGGGCGACGCGGCCATCGACGTGCGCGGCACGACGCTCGCGGGCGAGCCGTTCGCGCTGGAAGCGACCAAGGGCAAGGCGGTCGTGCTGGCGTTCTGGTCGCTCGGCGACCGCGACCTGCCGACGCTGGTCGGCGAACTGAAGGCGCTGCGCGCGGCCCACGGCGACGCGCTGGCGATCGTTGCCATCGCGCTCGATCGCGACGTCGCCGCCGTCAAGGCGGCGATCCCCGCCCTCGGCTTCGACGCCGTGCACCTCGTCGACGGCAAGGGCGTGCAGACCGACGCGGCGCTGCGCTGGTTCGTCGAGGGCCCGACGGTGCACGTCGTCGACGCAGCCGGCAAGGTCGCGGCGCTCGGCCAGCACGCCGGCACCGACGACGCCCGCGCCGAGCTGCGCGACGCGGTCGCCGCCGCGGTCAAGGCGAAGTGACGGCCCGCGGGCTCGCGCCGAGCGCGCGGCGGCCGAGCAGCAGCGCCGCCTGCGCGCCTTCCGCGAGCAGCACGGCGGTGGGCAGCGCCATCGGCAGCAGGTCGACGCCCGAAGGCGCGCGCAAGTAGGACGCGAACGTCGCGGCACACGCGACGGCGAGCGCCAGTTCCGCCGAGGCGCGGCCGCTGCGGCGGAACGTCGCGCCGACGTGCACGACCATGGCGGCGACGCCGAGCGCCAACAAGCCCGCGAGGGGCCAACCCGCCACGCCGGCGGGCAACAGTCCAAGGTCGGACGCGCTGGGCAACGCCGCTTCGGCAGGGCCGCGCAGCGTGTGCGAGAGCCCCCACAGCGCCACGGCTGGCGCCAGGAACGACAACGCCGTCCACGGCAGCAACCGTCGGTTGATCGCGCGCACCGGCCACCGCAGCCAGCCACCGCGCCGGACGATGCGCCGCGCGCGCAGCGCCAGCTGCACCGCGAGCACGGCGAGCAGGCCGCCGGGCAGCAACAGCGCCGCGCCGAGCGTCGGCAGCAGCGCCACCG
>JBEITC010000176.1:0-7536 GCA_040375075.1 Planctomycetota bacterium
CTCTGGTGGCGCCGCTCGCCGTGCGGTCCCGCTCGCCGCAACCGCTCGGACTCAGCCCTCGGCGCCGCCGCGGACGCGCAGCCGGCGGCGGGCGCGCTCGGCCCAGCGGCTGTTCGGGTCGTAGGTCAGGTAGGCCCGCCAGTGGCCGCGGGCGCCCTCCACGTCCCCCACGGCCGCCAGCGCCTCGGCGAGGTTGTAGTGGGCGTCGGCGTAGTGCGGCACGAGGCCGACCGCCCGCTGCAGCGCGGAGATGGCGCCCGCCCGATCGCCGCGACTGCCGCGCACGACACCCAGGTTGTTCCAGGCCTCGGCATAGTCCGGCGCCAGCGCGACGGTCGCCTCGAACTGCGCCTGCGCGTCGCGACGACGCCGCTGCGCGTGGTAGCAGTTGCCGAGATTGAAGTGCGCCGCCACCGAACCGTCGGCGAGCGCGCGTTCGTAGCTGCGCACCGCCTCGTCGAGGCGTCCCGAGGCCTCGGCGGCGACGCCGCACGCAAACCACTCTTCGGGCGTCCGCAGCGCCGCGACCTCGGCGCCCGCATGCGCCGGCGCGAAGTCGAAGACCTGCTGGCCACCCGGCTCGAGCAAGCGGCCGTCGGCGGTGCGCACGGTGAGCCGGCGACGGCCGACCGACGCGAGCAGGCCGTGCAACGCTTCGTCCGGATCGGCGACGACGGTCCGCGCGATGCGCCACGCGCGCGCGATGCGCGCCTCCGACCACCCGGCGCGCCACAGCTGCGCGAGCGCGCGCGCGCTCGCCGCGGCGCGGAATGGGAACGTCGCGCCGGCGTCGTCGACGGGCTCGATCACGCCGCGTTCCCGGAAACGCAGCAGCAAACGCACCGGCAGGCCGCTGCGCTGCGCGAGCTCGGCGGCGCCGATCGTGGCGTTCGCGTCGTGGGCCGCGCGCCTCATGGACGGAGTCCATGCGCACGAAGACGCCGTGAGCCCAACCGCCGCGACGAGAGACGCATCGAAGTTCGACGCCGCGCGCGACCGGAGCGCACGGCGATCACGCGACGTTAGCGCGGCGCGCGCTTGCTTGCACGCGCTGGTTGCGCGTCCGGCGCGAGCGCGACGAACTGCAGCGCGAAGCGCGCGCCGCGGGCCGTCTCCTCGTGGCGGAAGAACACGAACGACGGCGCGCGCGACGCGTCGGCGATGCGGCGCCGCCACGCCGCGAGTTCGTCGTCGCGGTACGCGCTGCGACGCAATCGGACGTACTGCCATCCGAACGCGGCTTCGATGGCGCCGTCCCCCGCCGGCGCGTCGTCGTCGTCGCGCACGACGCGCGTCGCGCCGTGCCGCGCGAGCAAGGCGGTCGTCGCCGGCGACGACCAGGACGCGTGCTCGAACTCGCACGCGCAGCGCCAATCGCGCGGCATCGCCGCGAGCAAGCCGT
Source organism: Planctomycetota bacterium (assembly GCA_040375075.1). Lineage (GTDB taxonomy): Bacteria > Planctomycetota > UBA1135 > UBA1135 > UBA2386 > UBA2386. Next base: position 1,403 of record JBEITC010000176.1, read on the forward strand.
CGAGACGGCCTGCGTCGGCGACGACGTGCGCCGGGAACTGCAGGAAGACGCAGCCGAGCGCCTCGCCGAGCGGGGCCAGCGCCGCCTGCAACTCGGCGACGACGGGCGCTGGATCGAACGCCGCCTTGCGCACCGTCAGGAACATCGGCGCCTTGACGGCGAAACGGAAGCCCGCGGCGACCTGCGCCCGCCAACCGCGGGCCGCCGCTTCGGTCGGCATGCGGTAGTACGTGTGGTTGAGTTCGACCGCCGGCAGGCGCGCGGCGTACGCCGCCAGCAGGTCCTTCGTCTTCGTGCCCGGCGGATAGAACGCCGGGATCCACTCGCGGTAGGCGAAGCCGCTGGTGCCGGCGAGGATCGCCGGCGCGGTCACGCCCACAGCACGAGGCCGCGGACCTTGGCGTCGTGCCGACCGGTCGCGGGCACGCGCACGCGCATGCCGTGCTGGTAGTGCCCGGCGACTTCGATGCGGCAGCCGCCGGCGAAGGCGTGCACCGCGCCGGCCTTGGCGCCGACGTGGCGCAGCGGCACGACCAACGACTCCGACGGCGCGCCCTCGCCGCGCGTGACGACGAGCTCGGCGACGACGTCGGCCGGCAGCAGGCCGCCGAGGTCGACCTCGAGCGTGACGTCGAGGTGCTGGCCGACCTTGAACTCGCCCATCTCGACGGTGTTCGCGGCGACGATCTTCACCTTGTCGAAGCCCTGGCGGACGCGCTGGTGCTCCTTCGCGCGCTCGCGCGCCGGCGCCTTCTTCAGCGCCTGCAGCGCGAAGTACTGCGCCGCCAGCGGCGCGTACGCCTGCTGCAGGTAGTCGGCGACCATGCGATCGGTGTTGAAGAGCGTCGGCACCGACTCGAGGCAGTGCAGCATGCGCTCGACCCAACCCTGCGGCACGCCGGCGGCGTCGCGCGTGAAGTACAGCGGCGCGATCTCGTCCTCGAGCATGCGGTAGAGGACGGTCGCGTCCGCCTGGTTCTGCAGCTCCGTGGTGCCGTAGACCTGGCCCGCGCCGATCGTCCAGCCGTTGCGGCCGTCCGCGGCCTCCGGCCACCAACCGTCGGCGATCGACAGGTTGAGCACGCCGTTGGCGGCCGCCTTCATGCCCGAGGTGCCGCTCGCCTCCTCGAAGCGCGTCGGCGTGTTGACCCACACGTCGACGCCCTGCACGAGCGCGCGCGCGACCGCGATGTCGTAGTCCTCGACGAAGAACACCTTGCCGAGGAACTCGGGACTGCGCGCGATCTGCACGATCGACTTCAGGATGTCCTGGCCCATCTTGTCGCGCGGGTGCGCCTTGCCCGACACGACGATGCGCACCGGTCGCGTCTTGTCCTCGAGGATGGCGCGCAGGCGCGCCGGGTCGGAGAACAGGAGGTGCGCGCGCTTGTACGGAGCGAAGCGGCGCGCGAAGCCGAGCACGAGCGCCCTGCCGTCCAAGCCGGCGAGCATCGCCGCGAGGTCGACCGGGCTGTCGCCGCGCGCCTGGAAGCAGCGCGTCAGCGAGCCGCGCACGGCGTCGAGCATCGCCGCCTTGCTGGCCTCGTGCGCGCGCCACAGGTCGGCGGGCTTCACCTTGGCCGCCTGCGCGAAGTCCGCCGGCCGCACCGGCGCGTCGTCGCCGCGCAGCAACCCGGCGACGCCGGCGCCGGCCCACGACGCGAGGTGCACGCCGTTGGTGATCGCGGCGACCGGCACCTCGGACTCGAGCAGGCCCGGCCAGAAGGCGTGCAGCAGCTTCTGCGAGGCGACGCCGTGCATGCGGCTGACGCCGTTGACGAAGCCGGCGAAGTTCATCGCCAGGTACGTCATGTTGAAGTCGCCAGCGCCGCCGCTCGCCTGTCCCAGGCCGAAGAAGCGGTCCCACGGCAGGCCCACCCACTCCTCGGCGTCGCCGAAGTAGCGGCGCACGAGGTCTTCGCCGAAGCGGTCGTGGCCCGCCGGCACCGGCGTGTGGGTCGTGAACAGCGTCGTCTGCGCGACGTACTCGCGCGCGGCCTCGAACGGCAGGCCCTCGCCGCGCACCATGCGGCTGGTGCGCTCGAGCGTCAGGAAGGCCGCGTGGCCTTCGTTCATGTGGTAGACCGCCGGCCGGACGTCGAGCGCGCGCAGCACGCGCACGCCACCGCGGCCGAGCACGATCTCCTGCTGGATGCGCGTCTCGCTGTCGCCGCCGTAGAGGTTGCGCGTGATGGCGCGGTCCTCGGGCTTGTTCTGCGGCAGGTTGGTGTCGAGCAGGTAGAGCGGCACGCGACCGACCTGCGCCCGCCACGCCCGCACGAACAGTTCGCGGCCGGGCAGCGGGATCGACACCTCGAGCGGCCGGCCGTCGGGGGCGCGCACCAGCTCGACCGCCAGCTTGGCCGGCCGGTTCTCGCGATCGGCGGCGATCTGCTGGCCGTCGCCGGTCAGCTGCTGGCCCATGTAGCCGTAGTGGTAGAACAGGCCGACGCCGACCAGCGGCACGCCGAGGTCGCTCGCCGACTTGAGGTGGTCGCCGGCGAGGATGCCCAGGCCGCCGCTGTAGACCGGCAGGCTGTGGTGCACGCCGAACTCGGCCGAGAAGTACGCGACCGGGTGCTGCTGCGAGATCGCCGGGGCGTCGGCGCCGCTGGTCACCGGCAGCGGCTGGCTCGCCGTCGCCATGTACGCGTCGAAGCGCTTGCAGACCGCCTGCAGGCGCGCGAGGTACGCGGCGTCGCGCGACGCGCGCTCGAGGGCGTCGAGCGAGACGCCCTGCAGGAAGGCCACCGGGTTCTCGCCGGCCGCGGCGAAGCCCGGCGCGAGGTCCTCGAACAGCTGGCGCACGCCGCCGTTCCAGCACCACCAGAAGTTGCGCGCGAGGCGCTCGAGGCCGCGCAGCGACTGCGGCAGCGTCGCCGACGCTTCGAACGCCGTCAGCCGCGGCGTGTTGCCGGAACCGGGCGACGGCAGCGCCCGCTTGGGCAGGCGGAACTGCAGCACGCCGCTGGTGCTGCGCTGCTGCACCGCGCCGATGGCGTGCTGGTAGGCCGCGTCGTAGCTGGCGAAGAACTGCTTCCACGCGGTCCGGCCGGCGGCGGCGCGGCAGCGCGCGCGCACCTTCTCGGGATCCGCCTTGCGGGCGAGGAAGGCCTCGAACGCGTCGACGAGCGACTTGGTGACGTCGGCGTACGGCACGCGCTCGCGCGGCAGCACCGTGATGCCGTCGTCGGGGCCGAGGCCGGCCTCGACCGCCCAGCGGCCGAAGCCGGCGAGGTCGGTCGTGATCGTCGGCACGCCGACGGCGATCGCTTCCTGCGGCGTGTAGCCCCAGGGCTCGTAGTACGACGGGTAGGCGCCGAGATCGGTCGCGGCGAGCACGGCCTCGTACTCGCGGTCGAACATGCCGTCGTCGGGGCGCAGGTAGATCGGCACCTGCACGACCTTGATGCGGCTGCCGACGGCGTTGTCGAGGCCGAGCCGCTTGCAGTGCCTGTGCACCGGATCGTTGGCCTCGTCGAACAGGTTGTGCGTGCACAGCCCGATCGGGCCCTTGGCCTCGCCGCCCGCGAGCCGCTCCATCAGCTCGCCGCGCGCGCCGCTGTTGCCCGCCGGCACCAGCAGGAAGGCGACGACGCGCCGGCCCTTGCCGTCCTTCATCGCCGCGAGCGCGTCGAGCAGCAGCTCGATGCCCTTGTTGTGGAACTCGTAGCGGCCGGCGAGCGCGAAGAACGACGCGTCGGCGACGTCCTCGCCGAGCACGGCCCTGGCCACGCGCTCGAGCTCGCGCCGCGTCGCCTTGCGATCGCCGGCGGCGAGCGTGTCGACGACCGCGAGGTCGATGCCGTTGGGCAGCAGCACGTCCACCTTGCGGCGGTGCAGCAGCTCGGCCTCGGCCGCGGTGATGGCGCTGACCGTGGTGAACACGTCGGCCTTGCGCGCGCAGACGCCTTCGAGCGAGTGCTTGGCCTGCACGCCGTGCTGGCGCGCGAGGTCGTCGACGGACTTGCCGCCGAGGCCCTTGTCGGCCGCCTTCGGGTCCGGCGTGATGCCGAGCGACGCGAGCGCGCGGCCGAGCATCGTCGCGTGCGTGGTGAACACCGTGCCGATGCTCGGGATGCGCTCCTGCAGGTAGAGCAGCGAGGCGCCCGTCATCCACTCGTGCGCCTGCACGACCGCGCGACGGTGGTACGGCGCGAGGTGCTCCTCCCACCACAGCTCGATGACCTTGGCCGCGGCGATCGAGAACAGCACCGGCTCGACGTAGTCCCAGTCGCCGGCGATCGAGTCGACCTCGTGCCGCTCCCACAGCCCGGCGAGGATGCCGTTCTTCTGCTCGTACAGGCCGGAGAAGCCGACCAGGATGCAGCGCGGACGGCCGGGGATGCGCCATCGGCCGATGCGCACCGGGACGCCGATCTTCTGGCAGCTGGCGACGAACGCCTCGTGGCCGGGCTCCTCGTCGAACGGCGGCTGCGCGCCCGTGCCGCCGAGCAGTTGCGGGCCGATCACGACGTAGTCGTCGCCGAAGCGCTCGACGGCGGTCAGCGCCTTGCTCGACAGCACCGTGTGGATGCCGCCGACCTTGTTGCAGACCTCCCAGCTGATCTCGAAGAGTTGGTACGGACGGTCCGACATGGTCACTGGTTGCGCTTCTTCTTCGCCTTGCCGACCTGCGCGCGCAGGTGGTCGACGGCGGTCATCACCGTCACGAACGCGGCGTGCGGCGAGTCGTAGGGACTGAAGTACTCGTGCACCTCGGCGTCGCTGTGGTGCTTGGTGGCGACGTAGTACACGTGGTCCGAAGTGGTCAGCTTGCGCCACGCCGCGAGGAGATCGGGGCGGGCTTCGGCGAGCGCCATGACGTCGGCGCGCAGGGCGTAGATCGCGTCGTGCGCGGCCTTCTGCATCGGGTTGCCGAGCCACGCGGTCAGGTTGCGTTCGGCGTCGGCCCAGGACACCGGCGTCGCCACGTCGAGCTCGGCGGCGGCCTCGCGCTCGGCCGCGACCTGGGCGGGCGTGCGGAAGCGGAAGCCGTTGCGCTGCAGCACCTGCTCGGGCAGGCAGCGCATGAACTCGAGGATGCCGGTGTGGGCTCCCTGGTGCTCGCCGAACGTCTCGTAGTCCATGAACAGACCGATGAACTGCGCCGGCGGTGGAACGTCGTGGAGCCAGCCCGCGTACGTATCGGCAAACAGCGGGTACGAGGGCCACTTCGGGTTCGAGAATCGGAAGGCGATGTCGTCCGACAGCGAGTAGCTGCGCAGCAGGAGCTTCAGCGACTTGCAGCCCTTGGGTCGGTACGGCACCTGCGGACTCCGCCAGCCGAGCAGCCGGTCGGCGCCCTCGCCCATCATGCAGCCGAAGCCCAACTGCTCGACCTTGGCGCAGATGCGGTTGTCGAGGATGAGCTCGGTGTTGCGGAAGGTCCCGGGCGCGCCGAACAGCTCGGTGACGAGGGCGCGTTGCGCCTCGACCTGCGCCGCGAACTCGTCGAGGTCGGCGAGCGCGGCGAGGCTGTGCTGGCTCGTCTCGCACAGGAACTCGACGTTCCCCGAGTCCGCGAGGTCGACGAAGCTGTCGAGCGCGTCGGGCGCCCAGTCGCGCAGTTGCTGGATGACCGTGCCCGAGAGCGAGAACGCGCAGCGGAACTGGCCGTCGGTCTTCTCGATGGCGTCGAGCAGCAGCCGGTTCATCGGCAGGTAGCAGCGTTCGGCGACGCGCTCGGCGACCAAGCGGTTGAGCGGCTCGTCGAACAGGTCGAGCCGCGAGATGCGGTCGTCGGGCTTCCACTTGCGGAGCCGGTACGGCTGGTGCACCTGGAAGTAGAAGACGACGTCGATCACGCCATGGCCTCCGTCACCAAGGCGAGCGCGCGCAGCAGTTCGCCGGTGTTCCACGCCTGCGCGAACGTGCCGCCAGGGCGGTGCGGAGCGTCGCCGTCGAAGACCTCGCTGACGTGGCCGAGGCCGGCGCGATCGAGCTCGGGCACGAAGCCGTCGAGCCACGCGCGCAGGCGCACGGCCGTGCGCCGGCGCGCCTTCGGCGCCGCGCGCAGCGCCGCCTCGACGTAGAAGCCGGCGAGCCACGGCCACGCCGTGCCCTGATGGTAGGAGCGGTCGCGCGTCCGCTGGTCGCCTTCGTAGCGGCCGCGGTAGGCGGCGTCGCGCGGC
>JBEITC010000573.1:0-2185 GCA_040375075.1 Planctomycetota bacterium
CCGCTCAGGCCGCGCAGGCTCCTGCCTCGACCGTGCCGCCGTCGGCCGCCGCCGTGCCCTCGCGCTGGCCGGCGTGGCGCGCGCGTGCGTCGGCGTTCTTGCGACGCCTCGAGCCGCTGCACGGCGGCCTCGGCCTCGTCGGCCTGATGATCGCGCTCGCGTTGGTCGCCGCGCTCGCCGCCCGCTGCGCTGGCGGAGGCGGCCGATGAGCCTGCCCAGCTACGGCGGGGTTCCGCTCGACGAGTTCCTCGTCGTGCACGCTTCGCCACTCGAGCGCGCCAGCGGCCTGCCGCTGTCGCTGCACGAACTCGGCGTCGGCAAGGTCGCGGCGGCGATGGAGGTGTACTCGCTGCTGATCCGGCTCGAGTCGCGCCGGCCGGCGCGCGGCGTGCTGCTCATCGGCGTCGCCGGCAGCTACCCCGAACGCGTGCGCGGTAGCGCGCCGCCGGTCGTCCCCGGCGACGTCTGCGTCGTCGCCAGCGACACGCTCGCCGACGAAGGCGTGATGACGCCCGACGGCTTCCTCGACTTCGGCAAGCCGCGCGAGCACGGCATCCGCATGGTCGACACCGGGCCGTTCCCGGCGAGTCCGCGCATGGCTGCCGAAGCGGCGGCCCGGCTCGGCTGCCCGCAGGTCAAGGCCGCCACGGTCAGCACCTGCAGCGGCGTCGACGCGCTGGCGCAGGGACTGCACGCGCGCACGCACGCCGACATCGAGACGATGGAGGGCGCCGCGGTGGCCGCCGTCTGTCGACGCCGCGAGACGCCGCTGCTGCACCTGCGCGCGATCAGCAACTGGACCGGCGATCGCGGCCGCGGCGAGTGGAACATCAGCCGCGCCGTCGACGCGCTGCACGCGGCGCTGCAGCGGCTGTGCGCGCGCGAGTGAGCCGCGCGCTTCCCGTCACTTCCAGGCGGTCGCCGCGCGCTCGGTCACGCCGTCGGCCTCGATCTCGATCCACAGCTTGGCGTCGGCGCCGAGCGCATCCGGCGCCTGCACGTGCGCGTGCAGGCCGTGGTCGCCTTCCTTGCCAAAGCGCGCCTTCATCGAGCCCTGGCCGGACTCGACGCCGAGCCACGCGCGGGCGAGCGAAGGCACCTTCGCGTCCTTGGCGAACTCGAGCTCGAACACCGCTTCGGCGCCGGCCTTGACGTCGCCGAGCTGCACGACGGTGAAGCTGTAGGCGCCGAGGGTCATCGGGCCGATCGGCTTCTCGTCGCCGTGCGCGTGCGCGCCCGACTCGAGCGGTTCGGCGACCGGTCCGTTCGCGGCCGGCTTGGCCGGCGCGGCGTCCTTGCCGCAGGCGGCGAAGGCGAGGAAGGAGGCGGAAAGGAGCAAGGGCAGCGTCTTCATGGTTCGATCAGTTCGGCGTCGGCGTCGCGCGCCGCGAGGGGGCGGTCGTGGAACAGCATCAGGAAGCCTGCCGGAACGACCAGCAGGTTGAGCAGGGTGGACGTGACGAGGCCGCCGAGCACGACGACCGAGAGCGGCGCGAGGATCTCGCTGCCCGGCTCGCCGGCAGCCAGCACGATCGGCAGGAGGCCGAGCGTCGCGCACAGCGCCGTCATCAGGATCGGCGCCAGCCGTTCGTGCGCGCCGCGCACGACCGCGTCGGCGGTGGCGACGCCCTCGCGCATCAGGTCGAGGAAGTGCCGCACCATCAGGATGCCGTTGCGCACGGCGATGCCGAACAGCGTGATGAAGCCGACCAGGCTGGCGATCGACAGCACCGGCGCCTCGTAGGCGCGGCCCGACAGGCCGAGCAGCGCCAGCGTGTTGGCGAAGCCGCCGGGGCCGGCGGTCAGGTACACCGCGGCGACGCCGCCGATCAGCGCGAGCGGCAGGTTGGCCATCACCAGCAGCGCGGCCGGCAACGAGCCGAGCGCGCCGTGCAGCAGCAGCAGCATGACGACGACGGCGACCGCGCCCATGCCGAGGATCGTGCGGCTGGCCGACTGCTGCGCCTCGAACTGGCCGCCCAGCGCCAGCGCGCAGCCGGCCTCGGCGACGATCGGCGCGACCGCGCGCTCGATCGCCGTGGCGACGTCGCCGAGGTTGTGGCCGTCGGCGACGTTGCACGAGACCACCGCCTTGCGGCGGCCGTTCTCGCGCGCGATCAGGTTGGACGCGCGCTCGCGGCCGAGGTCGGCGACGTCGCGCAGGCGCACGCGCGCGCCCGCGGCG
>JBEITC010000145.1:0-8468 GCA_040375075.1 Planctomycetota bacterium
CTGCCACGCGCCGGTGAAGGCGACGGCGTTGGCGAGGACCATCGGCGTGGACGCCTGGATGACGCCCTCGCCGAGCAGTTCGCGGATGCGATCCTGCGTGTTGGCCGCGATCCAGGCGTTGATCGCGCCGCGCACGCCGTCCGGGTCGCCGCGGAAGTCGACGGCGCGCGCGCGGCCGGCGCCGTAAGACCTCGCGAGCGTCTGCTCGAACGCCGACGCCAGCGGGTAGCTGCGCTCGACCCACAGCGAGTTGGCGACCGCGAGCTGCCAGCAGTCGAGCCCGCGCGCCTGCTCGTTGCACTCGGCGGCGAGCCGCCGGACCTCGACCAGCGCAGCGCTCGCGGCAGCCGGATCGCCGTCTTCCTGCAGCCGCTGGCTCCGCGCGTCCGCCGCAGCGAACCCACGCAGCAGTTCGGCCATGCGCGCGCGCGCCGCCGGATCGCCGGCGCCGCTCGCCGCGTGGTAGCGATGCGCGAGGCCCGCGAAGGCCGCGTGCAGATCGCCCAACGATGCGTCCGGCGACACGCCGAGCACGGCGGCGAACTCGGCCCGCGTGGCGCCGCGCGCGCCTTCGCCCGTCATCGCGAGCGCGACCGCGATGGAGTACGGCGACAACGCGGCGGCTTCGTCGCCGGGGATCTGCCGCAGCAGGCCGAGGGCGAGTTGCAGGCTGGCGCGCGCGGCCGGGCCGGCGTCGCCGCCTGGGTGCGTCGGCAAGGCGGCGGGCATCGCGGGCGGATGGCCCTCGCATGCCGGCGTCGCGAGGCCGATGGCCGCAGCGATCGCCAACAGCAGGGAAGGAACCTGGGACCAGCGTACGGGGTGCGTCATGGCGGCGCGGGCCAACGCATGGCCACCGCGCCGGTTCCCGGCGAGCGGACCTCAGCTGCCGACGTGCTGCCGCCAGCGCTTCTCCATCGCGTGCCACATCCACAACGCCCAGACGCCGCCGGCCGCGACCCACATCGGCAGCTTGGCGAAGGTCGCGGTCCACGTGAACGCGTCGAGCCAGACGAGGTCCCACAGCGACGTGAGCGCCGCGACCGGCACGCCGAAGGCGATGCAGCCCTGCACGAGCACGAACCGCAGCCGGCCGAGCGCGCGGATCTGCGCCCACTTGGCGAGCTGCGGCGGAACGTCCTGGGCCTCGGGGGACGACGGCGGGCGGGCGGTCATCGCCGCACGGTAGCCGGCGCCGCGGCGCGCGGCACGCTGCCTGCGCGCCGGCCCGGCGGCATGGCGCACGCTCCGACCGCATCGGACGTCGCCGACGGGCAGGGGTTCTCCCGCCTCCAGTCCGCCGTGGTTCCGGCCGATGACCCGCCCATGCGACCGGTCCTTCCGCGCCGCGGCGTCGTCGCCGCCCTGCTGCTCCCGCTGCTCGCCACGGCGTGCGGCGAAGATCGTGACCTCGCGCCTGCACGCGCGGCGTTCGTCGCGTTCGAGCAGGCGCTGCGCGCCGCCGACGAGAGCGCGTGCCGCGGGCTGATGACGCGCGATTCGGCGGTCGCGCTCGCCGAGATCCCGTGGGCGCAGGTCCAGGCGAAGCAGCCGCTCGTCGTGCTCGGCGCGCGCCGCGTCGGGAGCGAGTTCCGCGTCGACGTGCGCGACCCCAACGCGGGCAACGCGGCGGGCGAGTACATCGTCGTGCGCGAGTACGGCCGCATGGTCGTCGACCTGATCGCGACCGCGGCGCTGACCGCCGAGGTGCGCGAGAACCCGAACAGCGCCGACGTGCTGGAGCCGTGGCCGCTGACGCCGGAAGAGCTCGACCGCATCCGACTGCACGAGTTGGCGACGCCGCCGAAGTAGCCCGCGCGCCGGACGCGATCCGCCGCGGCGGATCGTCACGAACATGCGACGCCGCGCGCGTCCTGCGGAGCGCGCCACCGCGGCGCCCGCGCGCCGTCGTGCGTCGACCCGGCACTTGTGCTGGCGACGGCGAGGGCGCGGCGTAGCATCCTCCGCCCCCCTGATTCCCCCATGAGCGAGACCCTCAAGACGCTGATCCTGGGTTCCGGCCCCGCCGGCTACACCGCTGCCATCTACGCCGCGCGCGCCAACCTCGCGCCCGTGCTGCTCGCCGGCCGCCAGCCGGGCGGCCAGCTGACGATCACCAGCGAGGTCGAGAACTACCCAGGCTTCCCGCACGGGATCATGGGTCCGGAGATGATGGACAAGTTCCGCGAGCAGGCGACGCGCTTTGGCACCGTCGTCCACGACGACGTCGGCATCAGCGTCGACCTGAGCAAGCGGCCGTTCACCGTCACCACCGAGAACGGCGCGACGTTCCACACCGAGACGCTGATCATCTCGACCGGCGCGAGCGCGCTCTACCTCGGCCTGCCCAACGAGAAGGCGCTGCAGGGCCGCGGCGTGTCGGCGTGCGCGACGTGCGACGGCTTCTTCTTCAAGAACAAGGTCGTCTACGTCGTCGGCGGCGGCGACTCGGCGTGCGAGGAGGCCAACTTCCTCACCAAGTACGCCAGCAAGGTGTTCCTGGTCGTGCGCCGCGAGGCCCTGCGCGCCAGCAAGATCATGCAGGACCGCGCGCTGAAGAACCCGAAGATCGAGGTGCTCTGGAACCAGAACGTCACCGACGTCCTCGACGTCAGCAAGGGCAAGGTCACCAGCCTCGAGCTGACGCACACCAAGACCGGCGAGAAGACGATCGTGCCGGCGGACGGCCTGTTCCTCGCCATCGGCCACAAGCCCAACACCGAGCTGTTCCAGGGCGTCCTGACGATGGACGACAAGGGCTACATCAAGACCGTGGCCGGCAAGACGGCGACCAACGTCGACGGCGTGTTCGCCGCCGGCGACTGCCAGGACAGCTACTACCGCCAGGCGATCACCGCGGCCGGCACCGGCTGCATGGCGGCGATCGAGGTCGAGCGCTGGCTCGAGGGCCAGCACGGCTGAGCGACGCGCGCGCGGCCTCAGACCGGCCGCGCGACCACGGCGGCCGCAGCGTCCCGCCGCGGCAGCGCCGCCCGCAGCACGGCGGCCAGACCGCCGAGCGCGGCGTAGAGCGGGCCGGCGAGCATCCACGCGAGCCATGGCCCGGCGGCGGCGGGATCGCCCCGCGCCCGCCGCTACGGCAGCACGGGCCCGAGCACGACGCGCAGGCCGCTGCCCATGAAGCCGATCGTCGGCGACACGCGCGAACGCGCGGCCGACCGGCACAGCGCCGCCGTGCTGACGTAGGCGCCGCCGCGCAGCGCGCGGCTGGACCCGACCTGGCCGAGCGGATCGACGACCGCGCCGGCGGGGTAGTTGGCGCTGCCATCCCACGCGTCGAGGCACCACTCCCAGACGTTGCCGTGCATGTCGCGCAGGCCGAACGCGTTCGGCGGATGCGCGCCGACGACGGTCGTCTGGCCCTGCGTGATCGCCGACGGCGCGCAGTACGTCGTCGCGAGATGGTTGGCGTCGGCGCACGCGAGCGCCGCGCCCGGGTGCCACTCGCTCACCGTGCCAGCACGGCAGCAGTACTCCCACTCGGCCTCGGTCGGCAGCCGGTACTGGTAGCCCGCCGGCACGCGCCCCGCCGCGCGCTCGTGCGCGTCGAGCGCCGCGCAGTACGCGACGGCGTCGTTCCACGAGACCAGTTCGACCGGCCGCTGCGGCGCGCCGGTCCAGTACGCGCCCTGGAAGAACGATGGATTGGCGCCCATGCGCGCGACCCACTGCGCCTGCGTCACCTCGTCGCGGCCGATCCAGAACGGCCGCGAGATGGTCACCGGATGCGCCGGCGCGGCGGTCCCGCCGACGACGGCGCTGCCCATGACGAACGTCCCGGGGGGGATCGCGACCATGCCGAGCGCCGCGTCCGGGCCGTCGACGACGGTCAGGGTGACGTCGTCGATGGCGAGTTCGAACACGCACGCGCCGCCGAGGTCGAACGACTGCGCATCGAGTTGCGCGCCGAGCAGCGTCGCCGACGCCGGCACTGCGAGCGGATGGTCGGCGCGGCCGCTGCCGTCGGTCACGGCGACGCCGACGAGCGCGCACGTCGCGGGATCGACGCGCAGCGGCGCGGTCACCGTGCAACCGCCGAGGCCGAACGCGACACTGCCCGCGAACGGCGGCGAGAACACGAAGCCGACGAGGTGGCCGCTGACGCCGAGCGGGTAGCCGTGCGCGATGTAGCAGACGGCGCCGAGCGCTGGCGGCCCGACGAGGCTGGTCGTGCGCGCCTGGGCTGCGAGCGCCGACGCGAGCGCGCCGAAGGCGAGCGCTGCCGCGGCGGCGCGGCGAACCAAGGCTCGGCGGTGCATCGCTGCAGCCTACTGGACGCGCAGCAGCTTGAGCTGGTGCATGTGCGCCGGGTCCGGCGCCGGCATCGGCTCGGTGAGCCCGGGCGCGAGCGGTGGCGGCGTCGACGGGCTGAAGATCGGCCCGTAGACCGGACCGCCTGCCGTCGTGCTCGCGTTGGGGAACGCCACCGCGATGCTGGCGCCGAACTGCACGCTGTCCATCGTCACTTCGTCGTAGGCGATGACGAGTTCGTCGCCGACCTGCACGGCGTCGTAACCGAGCCAGCCGACCTGCGTCGTCGCCAGCACGAACGGCAGCGACAGGCCCGGCGGCATGCCGGTCTGCGGCACGAACGCGGTGACAGCGAACGACGCGCGCGTCAGCGCTTCGTCGACGCGTTCGCTCGCGCCCCACTCGGCCCACGAAGCACGGTGCAGCTCCGTGCCGGCCGCGCGCGTGGCGAGGTAGAGCACGTCGACCTTCGCCGCCTCGGGCGTGGCGCCGTCGCGCACGAGCACGGTCGGCAGGTGGTCGCCGGGCTGGCCGAACTCGGCGGCCAGGGTCCACGCGAAGCCGCCGTCGTCGCTGGTGGCGAGGCGCAGGCCATCGGCGACCTCGTAGGCGTAGAAGATCTGCAGCGACTCGCCCTGGCCGCGGACGGCGACGGTCGGATCCATGCCGAACATCTCCTCGCGGTCGACCTCGGCGTGCTGCCACGACCCGCCCCACAAGCGGGTCGCGCAGCGGAACTCGGTCGTGCTGCGCCACGCGCCGCCGGGCACGGCTTCGAACCAGTTGGCGGCGTAGCCGACGACGAGGTCGCCGCCGGCCGACCACGCGATGCCGGTCGTGAGCGGCGTCACGTCGCGCGGCGTCGTGTAGAGCACCTCCGGCGGCGTGAACACGTACCACGTCGGCGAACCGCTGCCGTCGTAGGCCATCGGCTCGCCCTCGACGACGACGAACTCGTGGCCTTCGTCGTTGGCGCGGCGGCGCCATGCGGCGACGGCGATGGTGTAGTCGGCGGCCATCGCCGTCTGCACGAGGCGCGCCGGCGCGAAGCCCGGCAGCAGCGGCACGTCCTGGGCGAAGGTCGCGCCGCGGTCGAAGCTGAGCCGCAGGCGCACGCCTTCGGCCTCGCTGCGGGCGACGGCGAGCACGTTGAACAACGCCGCGACCTCGTGGTCGCGCCAGAAGCCGGAGTCGCCGGACGGCAGCGCCTCGGCGCCGCCGGTCACCGCGCCGGTCTGCGCGTCGTGCTGCAGACGCTGCTCGTAGCGCGAGAGCGTGTTGGGCTGCTGGCGATCGCCTTCGTAGCAAACGATGGTCGTGCGGTCGCCGGAGCGCGCGACGGTCGGCAGGCCGAACTGCCACGACGCGCTCGAATGGATCGTCTCGCGCGACAGCACCGACGGCGGCTCGGGCTCGACGGCCGGCAAGCGGTTGATCGCGCTCTCGAAGCCGATCTCCACCTCGACCACGACGACCCCGCCGTCGTCGGTCCAGACCGCGAACGACTGCTCGTCGGTGATGCGCCCCTGCAGCGTGACGCGGCAGAAGCCTTCGCCGGTGGCGAAGATCGTGTCGCCGCTGCCGGCGAGACCCTGGCCCGCGGGCTGCACGCCGGCGCGCGCCAGCGAGAAGCCGTCGGTCGCCGTCGCCGCGTCGCCGTCGCGCAGATGCCGCACGGTGACGAAGTCGAAGCCGATCGGCGAGCCCCACGTGACGAGTTCGAACTGGAACGGCTCGTCGGCCGGCGTGGACAGCCGGTAGTAACTGTCGATGCGCGCGCCGTTCAGCGCCCGCACGTCGACGAGCGCCGGCGACGCGATGCTCGGCGCCAGCACGGTCGTGCCGGCGGTGACCATCAGGCGCTGCGGCTCGGGCGGCGGCGTGCGGTCGCCGGACGAACCGCCACCGCACGCGGCGAGCACGAGCGGCAGCAGGAACCACGGGGCGGATCGGCAGGCGGCGGGCATCGCCGCATTATCGGCGGCAATCGGGCGCAGCCAACCTCCGCGCCACCGCCCGGCGGCCGACGCCGACGACCGGTCGGGCAGGACCGGCGGAAGACCCCCATCGCACCGGCGCCGGCACGCCGCCGCGATTCACCTGCCCGTCACCGGCGCTCCCGCCGTCGCCTTGGCCAGGAACAGCAGCGAGAAGCACGTGCTGTCGAGCAGCAGCGTCGAGGCCTGCTCGGCGCGGAACGAGCCGTTGGGCTGCTGGTTGGCGAGCAGCTGCAACGCGCCCTCGTAGTACCAATCGCGGCCGTCGAGCCGGGCGATGCCGGCGAGCTCGCAGCTGCGCTCGAGGCAGTAGAGCCAGTAGTACCAGTGGCGGTCGGCGCGCTCGGCGAAGCCCGGGTTGCTGCGCACGCTGAAGTTGGCGGCGAGCCAACCGTAGGCGGCCTCGATCGCGTCGTCGAAGCGCGCGCGCAGCGCGCGATCGCCATCGCCGAGGCCCGCGCGCGCGAGCAGCAGCCCGCTGAGGCCAGCGCTGGTCATCGAGCCGAACGCCGGCTCGCTCGCTTCCTGGTAGGCGAAGCCGCGCGGCGCCGCGCGCGCCGTCGTCGCCTTCGGCGGCGCGTCCGTGCCGGCGGCGGCGCGCAGTTGCGCGTAGCTGGTGAAGGTCACCGCCGCGGCCGTGCCGCCCTTGCCCTGCACGTCGAGCAGGTGCCGGCCCGCCGCGGCGAACGCGCGCGGATCGACCTCGAGCCCGCCGGCGCGCGCAGCCCACATGCCGAGCAGGCCGTACTGCTGCAGCGAGGTGTCGTAGCGCGGGCCAGCCGTGTAGTTGAAGCGCAACAGGTCCTGGCCAGCGCCGCGCGGGTCGACGTTGCGCAGCAGCTGCTGCAGCCACTTCGTCGCCAAGGCGTGGTCGCCGTCCGGCAGCCGCCGCGCGGGCAGCGCGTCGAGTTCGCCATCGCGCAGGCGCGCGGCCTCGCCGACCGGCGTGTGCAACTGCACGAGCGCCATCAGCGACGCGGCCAGCGAGTAGCTGTCCTCCAGCTTGCGTCGGCGCAGCTCGGCGAAGCCCTTCTGCACGACGGCATCGGCCGGCGGCACGCCACCGTGCAGCAGCGCCAGCAGGCCGAGCGCCAGCCGCCCGTCGCCGAAGTTGCGGTCGTCGCCGCCCTGGTCGACGAAGTACGACTTCTTGTCCTCGATCTGTCCGCGCACCCACGCCGCGCCGGCGCGGATCGCCGCGGCGACCCGGCGGCGGAAGTCGACGTCCTGGTTCTCGCGCACGGCGACGAGCTCCCACGCGTCGGCGACGACGAGGCGGCGATGCGCGCGATCGGACTCGCGCACGACGAGGTCGAAGCTGCCGTCGAAGCGCGTGACGAGGCCGCGGGCGGCGTCGAGCGAACGCGCGCCGACGAGCGCGCCGGCGACGTCGGCGACGAGGAACGGCGCCAGCAGCTTGCCGTCGTCGCCGCCCGGCGGACTCGCCGCCAACGTCGCGCGCAGGCGCTGCACGCCGGCCGCGTCCGGCGCCGACCACGAGCCGGTGACGACGACGTCGCCGAACGGGACGAGTTGCGGGAAGCGCGCGCGCACCGAGCTGGTCGTCGACAGGTCGCACGCGATCCAGCGCAGCACGTCGCGCAGGTCGCGCGCCGGCGTGGAGAGCGCCTTCTGGTCGGCGCGCAGTTCGCCCTGGCAGACGAACGGGGCCGGCGGCAGCCGCGGCAGGCAACGGTCCTCGCTGACGGCCTTCGTCGGCGCGCCCTGCGCAGCGGTCGCCGACTTCTGCGGCGCGCTCGCCGCCGCCGACTCCGTGCGCCGGAACTCGACGGCGCCGAGCGGCGGCACGCGCCACGCGAGCGCCTGCGCGGTGAGCGCGCTGGCGCACGCGCATGCGGCCACGAATCCGGAGCCAGCCCGCCATCGAGTTGCCATGTGCAGAGGTGCGCGACCGGGGGCAACGCCGCGGCGGCGCGCGCTGCTGGCGTCCGTCGCGCAGGAACCGCGCCATCGCCGCAACGGCCGCATCTGGGTCAGCGCGATCAGCAACGCCAACGTCGTGCAGATCGACCAGACGAACGGGCAGGCGCTGTCCTGCAGCCCGAGCAACATCGGCATCGCGACCGACCATCACGGCCGCATCCGCACGACGTCGCGCGTGACGTTCGCCGGCCCGGGCCAGCCGTGCGAAGTGCGCCGCATCGACCCGGCGACCGGCGCGCTCGAGATCCCGACCCA
>JBEITC010000318.1:0-4862 GCA_040375075.1 Planctomycetota bacterium
CCACCGCAGCGGCTGCCACGGCGACCGCGGGCTGACGCGGCGCGCGCGGGATCCCGAACGCGCGCGCTGGCGCGGCGTCGGCGGTGCGTAGCATGCGCGCCATGGCGTCCGCGTCCTGCCGTCTCGCGTCCTTCCTCGTCCTGCTCGCCGCGCTGCCCGCGCAAGGCGATCCCTCGTTGCTCGACGCGCGAGCCGTCGGCGGCTCCGAGTTCGCCGCGGCGCGCTTTGGCCCGGCGCGCTGGCTCGACGGCGCGCACTACGCCACGCTCGAGCCCGGCGCCGACGGCGCGACGCTCGAACTCGTGCGCTACGAAGCGGTCACCGGCGCGCGCTCCGTGCTGGTCGGCGCCGAGCGCCTCGCGCGCAAGGACAAGCCGCCGATCGTCGTCGAGGACTACGCCTTCGCGCCGGACGGCACGCGGTTGCTGGTGTTCACCGAGACCGAGCGCGTCTGGCGGCAGAACACGCGCGGCGAGTACTACGTGCTCGCGCTCGATGGCAGCCGGCCGCCTCTGCGCCTTGGCGGCGATCTCGCGAAGGGCTCGCTGCAGTTCGCCAAGTGGTCGCCGGACGGCAGCCGCGTCGGCTACGTCAGCGGCAACGACCTCTGGGTCGAGGACGTGCGCTCCGGCCAGCGGACGCGGCTGACGGACCAGGGGTCGCGCACGTTGATCCACGGCACGTTCGACTGGGTCTACGAGGAGGAGTTCGACTGCCGCGACGGCTTCCGTTGGAGCCCGGACGGCGCCTCGATCGCCTTCTGGCAGCTCGACTGCAGCGGCGTCGGCGAGTTCCTGATGATCGACAACCTCGCCGATCGCTACGCGCGCACCGTGCCGGTGCAGTATCCCAAGGCCGGCACCAGCAACTCCGCCTGCCGCGTCGGCGTCGTGCCGGCGAAGGGCGGCGCGATCACGTGGATGCAGACGCCCGGCGATCCGCGCGAGACGTACCTGCCGCGCATGGCGTGGCACCCGCAGGGCAAGGAGCTGATGGTGCAGTGGCTGCCGCGCGAGCAGAACGAGCTGCGCGTGCTCGCCTGCGACGTCGCCACGGGAACCGCGCGCGTCGTGCACGAGGAGCAGGACGAGGCCTACGTCGACGTGCGCGACGACTTCGCGTGGTGCGACGGCGGCGAGCGCTTCTTCTGGACCAGCGACACGGCGTTCGCGCAGCCGGGCCAGAAGCGCTGGCGGCAGGCGGGCACCATCGTCTGGGACACGCGCGGCAAGCAGGTGCTGGTCACGCACCTGCCGCTGACCGCGGGCTTCGACGTGATCGAGGTCGCGCACGTCGACCTCGCCAAGGAACAGCTCTTCGTCGCCGCGAGCGACCACGGCGCGCGCAAGGGCCTGCGCGGCGTCGGCGTCGGCGCGACCGAGGGCTTCACCGGCCCGGCGGACGGGTGGCACGAGCACCAGGTCAGCCCCGACGGCTCGCTGGCGATCCGCACGCGCTCGTCGTTCGACGTGCCGCCGACCATCGAGGTGGTGCGGCTGCCGTCGAACGAGGTCGCGCGCACGCTGGTCGACAATGCGGCGCTGCGGGCCCGCTACGACGGCGTGCAGAAGGGCCGCAACGAGTTCTTCACGGTCGACCTCGGTGGCGGCGTGGCGCTCGATGGTTGGGCGATGTACCCCGCCGGCTTCGATCCGAAGCAGCAGTGGCCCGTGCTGTTCCACGTCTACGGCGAGCCGTGGTCGCAGACGGTCAAGGACACGTGGTCGCTCGGCCATCACCTGTTCCACCGTTGGCTGACGCAGCGCGGCTACGTGGTGATGTCGCTCGACGCGCGCGGCACGCCTGCGCCCAAGGGCCGCGACTGGCGCAAGGCGCTGTACCAGAAGCTCGGCGTCGTCAGCACGGCGGACTGGCAGGCCGCGGTGACGAAGCTGCGCGCGCAGCACGCGTGGATGGACGGCAAGCGCCAGGCGGTGTGGGGGTGGTCCGGCGGCGGCGCGATGACGCTCAACCTGCTGTTCCGTTGCCCGGAGCTGTTCGCCGCCGGCATGTCGGTGGCGCCGGTCACCGACATCGCGCTCTACGACACGATCTACCAGGAGCGCTACTGCGGCGATCCGCGGCGCGTGCCCGAGGTCTACCGCGAGTGCTCGCCGATCACGCACGCGGCCAAGCTGCAGGCGAGCCTGCTGCTGGTGCACGGCACCGCCGACGACAACGTGCACTACCAGAACAGCGAACGGCTGGTCGACGCGCTGGTCCGGCACGGCAAGCGGTTCGAGTTCCTGGCCTACCCCAACCGCAGCCACTCGATCCACGAGGGCGCTGGCACGCGCGCGCACCTCTACGACACGCTGGCCGACTTCCTGGAGCGGCGGGTGCCGGCCGGGCCGCGCTGACGGCGGCGGGCGACGCGCCGCCGTGGCGCGCGAAGCGGTGTTTGGCTTCCGTTCGGGTCGCTGCTAGCCTGCGCGGCATGGGCGGTCATCGAGCGGAGGTCCGGGCATGGACCTGAGCCAGTTCCTGCAGCGGCTGCGCACCGGCGGCGACGAGTCGCCGGGCATGGTCGACGCGGTGCACGTGCAGCCGGCGCGGCCAGCACAGATGCAGCCGTTCCCCGCATGGCTGCACCCAGCGCTCGTCGACGCGCTGCACGCGCGCGGCATCGTCGAGCTGTACCGCCACCAGGGCGAGTGCGCCGAGCTGCTCCACGACCGCAAGCACGCGGTGATCGCGACGTCGACGGCGTCGGGCAAGTCGCTCGCGTACCACCTGCCAGTGCTCGACGCGGTGCTGCGCGACGGCCTCGACGCGCGCGCCCTCTACCTCTATCCGACCAAGGCGCTGGCCCGTGACCAGATGGCGGACCTGGAGAAGCTGATCGCCGGCGCCGGCCGCAGCGACCTCACCGTCGCGGTCTACGACGGCGACACGCCGCCGCAGGTGCGGCAGGCGCTGCGCGAGCACGGCGTGATGGTGCTGACCAACCCGCACATGCTGCATCAGGGCATCCTGCCGAACCACACCAAGTGGCAGGGCCTGTTCACCGGCTTGCGCTACGTCGTCGTCGACGAGCTGCACACGCTGTCGGGCATCTATGGCAGCCACGTCGCCAACGTGCTGCGCCGCCTGCAGCGCATCTGCCGGCACTACGGCAGCGACCCGGTGTTCTGCGGCGCGTCGGCGACGATCAGCAATGCCGGCGAGCACGGCCGCAAGCTCTTCGAGAAGCCGGTGCGCGTCGTCGACCAGGACGGCAGCCCGCGCGGCCGCAAGCACTACGTCTTCCTCAACCCCAAGGTCGTCTCGGCGGTCTCCGGCCTGCGCGTGCCGGCGAGCGAGGCGGCGCGGCAGCTCGGTGGCATGCTGCTCGACAGCGAGCTGCAGTCGATCTTCTTCGCGCGCTCGCGCAACCAGACCGAGGTGCTGCTCAAGTACCTGCGCGACGACGCGCGCCGGAAGCAGATCGACCAGGACAAGGTCGCCGGCTACCGCGGCGGCTACCTGCCGAACCTGCGTCGCTCGATCGAGAAGGGCCTGCGCAGCGGCGCGATCCGCACCGTGGTGTCGACCAACGCCCTCGAACTCGGCGTCGACATCGGCAGCCTCGACGTCTGCGTGCTCGTCGGCTACCCCGGCACCGTCTCCAGCACCTTCCAGCGCGCCGGCCGCGTCGGCCGCCGCACGCAGGAGAGCGCCTGCGTGTTCGTCGCCCGCAGCGCGGCGATGGACCAGTACCTGATGCAGCACCCGGGCTACCTGTTCGACGCGCCGCGCGACGCGGTCAGCATCGATCCGGACAACCCGATCATCCGCACCAACCACGTGCGCTGCGCGGCGTTCGAGCTGCCGTTCGACGATGGCGAGGACTTCGGCCAGGCCGAGGGCACCCGCGACGTGCTCGAGTTCCTGACGCACGACCTCGGCGTGCTGGTGCACCAGGGCGGCCGCTGGCACTACGCCGACCGCACGTACCCGGCGGAGGGCGTGTCGCTGACCGCCGCCGACATGGACAACGTCACCATCCAGGACGTCGAGTCGAAGGCGATCCTGGCCGAGATCGACCGGCCGTCGGCGATCACCGAGGTCTACCAGGGCGCGATCTACGGCCACCAGGGCGACACGTGGCTGGTCGAGCGCTTCGACTACGACGACCGCCGCGCGTTCGTGCGCCGCATCGACGCCGACTTCTACACCGAGGCCGACACCGAGACCGAGGTCAAGGTGCTGCACCTCGACGAGGAGGAGCCGCGCGCCGCCTATGTCGCGCACCGCGGCGAAGTGCACGTCAGCACGCTCGCCAAGGCCTTCAAGAAGATCAAGTTCTACACGCGCGAGAACGTCGGCATCGGCGAGATCCACCTGCCGCCGGAGGAGTTCGAGACCGAGGCGTGCGCGCTGGTGCTGCGGCCGGAGCTGGTCGCGCGCCTGGGCCTGCAGAAGGGCGGCGAGGCCAACTGCCTGCAGGGCGTCGGCGAACTGCTGCAGGGGCTCGTGCCGCTGTTCGTGCGCGTCGACCCCGGCGACGTGAAGGTGCTCGCCGAAGCGCTGCATCCGCACTTCCAGGCGCCAGCGCTGATCCTCTACGACCGCATCCCCAACGGCGTCGGCCTCGCCGAGCGCATCTTCCGCGTGCACCGCGAGATCCTCGCCGCCGCCCTGCAGCTGGCGCTGCAGTGCCATTGCCGCAGCGGCTGCCCGAGCTGCGTCGGTCCGCAGGCGAGCCTCGGCGTGCGCAGCAAGTCGGTGGCGGTGACGATCCTGCAGGCGATGCTCGAACAGCAGCCGGCGGGCGGCGCGGCTGGCAGCGGCGCTACTGGCGGCGCGGCGGAGGCGCATGGTCTCGCCGGATCGTGACAAGCTGCGGCGCTCGTTCCGCGTCGCCGGCAAGCCGCCGGCGG
>JBEITC010000128.1:0-8905 GCA_040375075.1 Planctomycetota bacterium
CCGGTGTGGTTGATGGTGGGCGCGGACGACGCCCGCGGGCGGGGGGGCGGGAGGCGCGCGAGGGCGCGTGCGCGCGGCGACGTGGTGTGGTTCCTGCGCGCGGGCGCACAGGTGTCGGTGGCGACGTTCACGTCGCTGTCGACGCGCGCGCTGGTCGGTCCAGTGGTCCCGGCGCGCCAAGGCGAGCCGTGCCTGCCGGGCGACCTCTGCGGCGTGATGATGCCGCGCGCCGACGCGCTGCTGGTCGGGCCGGTCGACGAGTTCCGGGCCAACACCCGGGTCGCCCTCGAAGAGCACCTGATGCGCCTCGAGGCGACCGCCCCACTGATGACGACCGTGGACACGCCGTTTGCGGCGCCGATGGCGCCGATCGAGAATCCGGCCACGCTCGCGGTCGAGACGGCGGATCTGTTCGCTGCCTGGTCGGCGATCCAACCTGTTCCCAATCCTTCGGTTGCGTCGACGCCCACGGCCAGCGCTCCGGCCCCTGCCGCCACGGCGACGACCCCGGCGACCGCCGCGCCGACGTCGACGCGAGCCCCCTGGGCCGGCCGCGCGCCGCGCGTGTCGCTGTGCATGATCGCCAAGAACGAGCAGCGCTTCATCGGCGAGTGCCTCGCGCGCGCCAAGGAAGCCGTCGACGAGATCGTGCTGGTCGACACCGGCTCGACCGACGACACGGTCGCGATCGCCGAGTCGTTCGGCGCCAAGGTGATCCACACCACGTGGCCCGACGACTTTTCGGCGCCGCGCAACATGGGCCTGCAGGCCGCGACCGGCGACTGGATCCTCGTGCTCGACGCCGACGAGTTCCTGCAACCCGGCACGTGCGAACGCATCCGCGACGCGGTGCGCGATTCGAAGGTGCTCGGCTACCACATGCGCTTCGTCAACGTCTACGGCGAGGGCCGGACGCAGGGCGTGATGATGGTCCGGCTGTTCCGCAACCTGCCGGGCATCGCCTACCAGAACGTCATCCACGAGCAGGTGACGCCGAGCCTGCAGCGCATCGGCCAGCCCATGGGCCTCGTGCTCGCCAGCGCCGACATCGAGGTCGAGCACCACGGCTACACCGAGGCGGTCATGAACGAGCGCGGCAAGAACGAGCGCAACGAGCGCCTGTTCAAGAAGCAGCTCGAGCAGACGCCCGACGACGTCTACTGCCTCTACAAGTACGGCGACTTCCTGCGCCGCGTGCCCGGCCGCGGCGCCGACGCGCGCGCGCTGCTGGAGCGCTGCTTCGACCGCATCCTCGCCGGTTCGCCGTCGCTGCCGCGCGAGCTGCCCTACGCCGGCGAGGTCGCCAGCCTGTGCGCCCTCGAGGCCGCGCGCGCCGGCGACACCGTCCGCGCCCGCGAGGTGCTCGACGTCGCGCTGCGGCGCTTCGTGCCGACGCCCAACCTGCACTACATGTCCGCGAGCCTCGCGCTCGCCGACGGCCGCGCCGAGGACGCCATCCATCACTACCGCCGGTGCCTCGGCTACCGCGGTCAGGTGCTCGTCGTCCCGATCCAGGAAGGCATCACCGGCCACGTGTCGCTGGTCGGCATCGCCCAGGCGTTCCTGTTGCGGGGCCGCAGCGATCGCGCCAAGGCCCTGCTGCAGCAGGCGATCGCCATGGAACCCGCCTACGAGGTCGCGCATCTGGCGCTGTCCAAGCTGCTGCTGATCGGCGGCGACGTCGGCGGCGCGATGACGACGCTGACCAACTTCCTGGCGGCGCACCCGGACTCGCCGGGCGCGTGCCAACAGCTCGCGCTGATCCTGCAGCGCGTCGGCCAGCGCGACGCCGCGCAACGCATCGGCCGCCGCGCCGTGCAGCTGCTGACCGCGCGCTCGCTCGACCACGAGGCGCAGGCGATGGATCGCCTGCTCGCCGCCACCTGAGCGGATCGCCGCTCCACCGAACGCATCCAACCCCTGACGACCTGAACGGAGAGAACGACATGACGACGATGACCCAGAACACGGCCGCCAAGCTGCAGGCCATCCAGCCCCCGCGCTCCGGCTTCCAGCCGATCCCGACGCGCATCCGTGACACCCGCGACGGCCAGATCCCGCCGCTCGTCGTCCAGCCCGCCGCTGCCGAGGAGAAGGCGATGGTCGAGCAGAGCCTCGCCGAGCTCGGCACGAAGCTCGCCGAGATCCACCGCATCGCCGCCGAGGCCTACCTGTCGCAAGGCAGCTACGGCCAGGCACTGCCGCACCTGGAGTCGGCCGCGACCTTCGCGCCGACCGAGGTCGAGTTCCGCCTCCAGCTGGGCTTCGTCCGCTACGTCACCGGCGACGACGTCGGCGCCATCGACGCCTACAACGCGGTGATCGCGCAGGAGCCGAACAACGGCGAGGCGTGGTACAGCCTGGGCATGGTGCAGTTCGGCCAGAACCAGTTCGCCGGCGCCGAGCAGTGCTTCCGTCGCGCGGGCGAGATCCACCCGGACGACGCGCAGGTGTGGAACAACCGCGGCGTGTGCCTGTGGCAGATGAGCCGGTTGACCGAGGCGTGCAAGTGCTTCGAGCAGGCGCTGCGCATCGACTCCAACGACGCCGACGCAAAGTTCAATCTCGCCCAGATCAACTGCTGATCACCGTGGACATGGGCGTCGGACAGCCGTCCGACGCCAGGTTCTCGGCCGGTCACGCGGCTTCGGTGTCGCCGATGCTGCGACGTCCGTTTGCGTCGAGCGGATGGACGCTTCGCGCGCCCCAGTCCTGTCGCCAGCCGAGGATCTCCTCGGCGGCCAGGCTGCGCGGCAGGATCCCCAACACGCAGGCCGGGGTCCGGTGCGCGTGGTCGTGGTTGAAGCGACGGCGCTGCAGATTGACGTAGGCGGCGAACAGGTGCAGCTGGCTCACCAGGAACTCGCGTTTCTTGGAGCCTGACCACGTGTCCCGCCGCAGTCGCGCACAGTTGTCGCGACCCATTGCGATCGCGCGGTTGATCGGAGCGAGGGGATTCGCGCCGTCTCGTGGCAGCTTGCCCGATGTGCGCACGTGCACGAGGCGCCTGCCGAGCAGTCGCCGCAGCGTGGGGCCGTAGGACGGCTTCTCGTCGGTGTGGACGACGACGGGCGCGTCAGACGGCAGTTTCGCCGCGATGCGCGCCACCACGCCTGCAACGCATTCGCGGCTCCGGTCGGGGCGGCGACCGCTCCGCTCCGCGTGGTCTTGGCGGGCTCGGCGCGCCGACCCCGCGCGGGCGAGGCGCCGGATCGGCGCGGCGTCGTAGGCCAGCACGAACGTCGACTCGCGATCGATGACGATGGGAACGGTCAACGTCCGGATGCCGGCGCCTTCGAACGTCTCCTCTTCGTCCATCACCAAGGTCCGTCCGACCGGCAAGCGCGGCACGAGGTTGGCGAGCAGGCCGTCACAGGTGCGTCCGAGTTTTGCGAGCTTCTGGACGACTGCGCGGATGTCGAGACCGAGCATCCGACCGGCCTGTCGGAGGCTCACGGAACTGACCAGCAGGCGGAACAGCGGGGCGTTGGTCTGCGGCCGCTTGTCGCGGTAGTCGTGCCGGAAGGTCTGTCGCGAGAACGTGCGCTTGCAGGACTTGCAGCGAAAGCGGGGGATCCGTTCGGCGCGGCAGCGCGCGCGGTACCAGCCCCGGCGCACGAAGAAGTCGCGCGACGGTCGGCGGTGGCTACGGCATGGCGGATACGGGCATCGCGGGGGGTCGAATCGCACGGAGCTGCTCCTGCCGCGCGCTCATGTCGCGGCAGGAAGCTAGGGAAGCGGCGACCCCGAAAACGCGCGGAAATCCCCCCGCGTGCACACGGTCGTCAGCAGTTGCTAGGCGTTGCGGCGCAGGCCGTCGTCGGTGTGCGGGGTCGCCTGCGCATATCCCCTGAGCGCCTTGCCACCCACCCGCGCCCTCGCCAACTCCTCGCGCATGCCCTGCAGGCCGGCGCGCATGGCGTGCTCGAGGCGGCCCTTGGCGCCCATCGCGGTGGCGCGCAGTTGCTGCTCGTCGATCGTGTCGTGCCTGCCGTCGCCGGACGACGCGACGTGGTCGTCGGCGACGTCGAGCATGGCCGTGACGCGGTCGAGGTCGCCACGGACCAGCGCCTCGTAGGCCTGGTTCCAGCAGGCGGTGAGTTCCTGCAGCGCGAACGCCTTCGGCGTCGCGGTGGTATCAGCTGGTGATGATGCCATCCCAGCCTTCCTTGAGCGTGCGCAGCACCTGGAGGGTGTGGTTCACGCCGGCAGCGTTGCGCGTCAGGTTCGACTGGCTGAGCTGGTCGAGGCTGAACTCGTAGAGATTGTCGAGCTTGCGGGCGATGTCGCCGCCCGCTGCATGGTCGAGGCTCGCGCGCAGTTCGCCGAGGATGCCCATGGCGCGGCTCAGCGACTGGCCGACTTCCGGCGAACGCGCCGTCTTCGGGTCGGCGAGACCGGCCTTGGACTTCTCGAGGTTCCTGATGGCGCCCTCGTAGAGCAGCTTGACGAGCTTCTCCGGCGAGGCGGTCAGGATGGCGTTCCGCTGGTAGGTGGCGGCGGCGTGGGCGTAGGTCATGGCTTCGTGCGCTTCGTTCGGTAGGGGGTCGTCACATGCGGGCGATGTTGCCCACGGAACTGCCCTGGCTCTGCAAGCGGCCGAGCAGGGTCTCGAGGTTGGCGTACTTCTGCTGCAGTTGCTTCTCGTAGAGCTCGAGTCGACGCTCGGCGTTGGTGATGCGGGTCGACGTGTCCTTGACCTGGCGGTCGAAGGTGTCGGTGCGGCTCTTGATCAAGCCGTCGACGGCGTCGGTGTAGACGTCGAGCTGCTCGATCATCCGGTTGGCGACGCCGCCGGTGGCCTGCGCGAACACCGCGGCGACGGCGTCGTCGTCGGCGGACAGCGCCTCCTCCAGCTTGGCCGACGCGAGCGTCAGCTTGCCGGTGGTGTCGGCGGTGATGCCGAGCTGGGAGAGCATCTGGTAGGACGGGTTGCCGGTGCCGGCGACCGTGCCGCCGACGACCGTGCGCAGGCTCGAGCGCATCGATCGCAGCGTCGAGTCGCCGAACAACGGGCCGCTGGCCTTGCCCTCGGCGTTGAGCTTGTTCTGGTCGGTGAAGAAGTCGACCACCTTGTTGTAGGCGTCGACGAACTCCTGGACCTTCTTGGTCGTGGCGGTCGCGTCGTTGGAGACGGTGATCGCCACGTTCTGCGTCGGGCTGCCGTCCGACTTCAGCTCGAGCGTGACGCCCGGGATGATGTCGCTGATCGTGTTCGACGGGCGGTAGATCGTGACGCCGCCGTTGACCTGCACCTGGGCGTTGGAGCCCTGCGTCAGGACGTTGCCCGACAGGTTGTTGATCACGTTCTGGAAGGCGGGATCGCCGTCGTCGAAGCTGACCGAGAACGCGCCTTCCGCGCCGGTCTTGGTGGCGCGGACGACGAGCTGGTAGCGGTTGGCGCCGCCGTTGGCGGTGTTGCCGGTGTCGACGACCTCGGCGCGCACGCCCATGTCGGTGGCGTCGTCCTCGGCGTTGATCGCGGCGGCGATGCGCTCGAGGTTCGGCGGTTCGACCACGCCGTTGACGACCTGCCCGACCGAGATCAGGTGGGTGGTGCCGCCGACGTCGATCTGCAGCGAGGCCGGCGAGCCGAGGCTCGTCGTCGGGGACGCGCTGCCGGTGGTGGCGTTGACCTGGGCCTTGGCCAAGGACAGCACGCGCAGGTTGTAGGTGCCCGGCGTCGCCGTGCTGCTGGCCGTCGCGGTGGCGATCTCCTCCTGGTCGGAGGCGGCCTTGCGCTGCAGGAAGTCGGTGTTCGTCTTCAGCGCCTTGGCGGCGGTGGACAGCTTGTCCAGCAGCCCCTTCAGGTCGCCGAACAGCGACTTCTGCTTGGTGTAGCCGGCCTTCTTCGTTTCGAGCTGCCGGATCGGTCGCTCTTCGATGGCGACGAGGGCCTGGATGATGGCCTTCGTGTCGAGGCCCGATGCGAGCCCTCCGAAGCTGATGCCTGCGGTCGACATGGTGGTAAGGCGGACGTGCCGCCGTCCACCCGGTATCGGCGGCGCGGGGCGAAGGACTTGATGCGGGGGATTCCCGAGGCGGCGATGCGGCCGGCGGTTCGGCCGCAGGGCGTAGGGAGACAAGGGCGGACGCGCGCGCGGCGGAGCGGCCTCCGGCGGCGGCTGTGGCGGCATTGGCGACCGCCGGCGCAGCGTCGGCCAGCGCTTGCGGCTGCGGGGCGGAAACGACGCCGCCCGGCAGGCCCTGCGGCCTGCCGGGCGTCGCCCAGCATCCTCACGACACGCGGCGGCTCAGCCGAGCAGGCGGAGCGCCGACTGCGGCTGCGCGTTGGCCTGCGACAGCACCGAGATGCTGGCCTGCTGCAAGATGCTGTTGCGGGTCAGCTGCGCGGTTTCGTAGGCGACGTCGACGTCGCGGATGCGCGACTCGGCGCTGGCGAGGTTCTCGGTCGTGATCGAGAGGTTGTTGATCGTGCTGCCCAGGCGGTTCTGGGCCGCGCCGAGCGAGCCGCGCAGGCCGCTGACCGTGTTGATCGCCGCGTCGATGTTGGTGATCGCGGTCGTGGTGGCGCCGCCCGAGCCGATGTCGAGCGACTGCAGCGAGAGCGACGTGCTCAGCGCCGCCGACAGGCTGACCGACAGCGTGTCGATGCCGGCCGTCGTGCCGAAGCCGACCTGGAAGCTCACCGACGACGCCGAGCCGTCCAGCAGCTTGATGCCGTTGAACTCGGTCGAGCGGCCGATGCGGTTGACTTCGCTGACGAGGCTCTGGAATTCCTCGTCCAGGGTCTCGCGGTCCTGGTTGCTGACCGAGCCGTTGCTCGACTGGACCGCCAGCTCGCGCAGGCGGGTCAGGATCGAGCTGACTTCGTTGAGCGCGCCCTCGGCCGTCTGGACGAGCGAGATGCCGTCGTTGGCGTTGCGCTTGGACTGGTCGAGCGAGCGGACCTGCGAGCGCAGGCGCTCACTGATCGCGAGGCCGGCGGCGTCGTCGGCCGCGGTCGAGATGCGGAGGCCCGTCGACAGGCGACGGAAGTTGCCGCCGAGCTTCTCGGTGACCGACGAGAGGTTGCGCTGCGCGTTGATCGACGCAGTGTTGGTGTTTACGCGGAGTCCCATGGCTGTTCTCTTCTTCCCCGTTGTGTGTCTAGGTTGCAGTCGAGCGCTCGTGCGCCCGCCTGTAGAAGATCGGAACAGCCCTCCTGCCGTTTGAGCGGAGATCGTCGAAACCGCCGACACGTGTCGGGGAACGCGACGAACGGACCGTGGCACCGCGCCTGCGTCGTGCCTCAGGATGATCCCTAGTGCGACGTCGAAATCGCGCGCCTTGCGGGATCAGTCGTCGCCGAGCAACCGCAGCAGCAGGCGCGGCTGCATGTTCGCCTGCGCCAGCAAGGCGATGTTGCCCTGCTGCAGGATCGAGTTGCGCGTCTTGTCAGAGGCTTCCTGGGCGAAGTCGACGTCGCGGATGCGCGACTCGGCGGCGGTCAGCGCTTCGCTGCGGCTCCACAAGCCGTCGATGGCGCTGCCGAGACGGTTGCCCGCTGCGCCCAGCGACGCGCGCAGGTCGCTGACGCGCTGCACGGCCTGGTCGATCGCCGTGATGGCGAGCGTCGGCGCGCCGCCGGCGCCGACGTCGAGTCCGGAGAGGGACAGCGACGTCGACAGCGATGGTGACAGCGGCACCGTCAGCGTGTCGTCGGCGGTCGGCCGCGAGCCGATCTGCAGTTGCACGGAACTGGCCGAGCCATCCAGCAGCCGGATGCCGTTGTAGTCCGTCGAACGGCTGATGCGGTCGATCTCCGACACGAGGCCCTGGAACTCGCCGTCGAGCGCTTCGCGATCGGACGTGGACATCGTGCCGTTGTTGGCCTGGACGGCGATCTCGCGGAGCCGCGTCAGGATCGAGCCGACCTCGCCGAGCGCGCCTTCCGCGGTCTGCACCAGCGAGACGCCGTCGCCGGCGTTGCGGCGCGCCTGATCGAGCGATCGGACCTCCGCGCGCAGGCGCTCGCTCATCGCGAGGCCGGCGGCGTCGTCGGCGGCCGACGAGATGCGCAGGCCTGACGCCAGACGGCGGAAGTTGCCGTCGAGGCGGCGGGTCGAGAACTGGAGCTGCCGTTGCACGGTCAGCGAGGAGGGATTGGTGATGCGCAGGCCCATGTGGAGTAGGCGCCGCAGCGAAGGCACGGCGTTCCCTCCAGAGAACCTCCTCGCCGCGCCGCTCGCGGCGTGAAGTCACGCCGTGCCAGCAGGCGGGGAGGCTCGTCCCGTTGCCATGGGCCGCAGCGCGCGGCCCAGCGCGAGACGTTGCGTCCGCCGGCGCGCGCGGCGCCCCACGGCGTGGGCCGGAAACGCCGCGAGGCGGCGCCTCCCCGGGGGAAGCGCCGCCTCGCGTCCGTGCCCGGCGTGCCGGGCGCGGCTGCTGCCTCGGATCAGCCGAGGAGCTGCAGGGCCGACTGCGGCTGGGCGTTGGCCTGCGACAGCACCGAGATGCTCGCCTGCTGCAGGATGTTGTTGCGCGTCAGCTGCGCGGTTTCGTACGCGACGTCGACGTCGCGGATGCGCGACTCGGCGCTGGCGAGGTTCTCGGTCGTGATCGCCAGGTTGTTGATCGTGCTGCCGAGGCGGTTCTGGACCGCGCCCAGCGTGCCGCGGAGCGAGCTGATCGTGTTGATCGCCGAGTCGATGCTCGAGATCGCCGTGGTGGTGGCGCCGCCCGAGCCGATGTCGAGCGACTGCAGCGACAGCGACGTGCTCAGCGCCGCCGACAGGCTGACCGACAGCGTGTCGATGCCGGTCGTCGTGCCGAAGCCGACCTGGAAGCTGACCGAGGTGTTCGAGCCGTCCAGCAGCTTGATGCCGTTGAACTCGGTCGAGCGGCCGATGCGGTTGACTTCGCTGACGAGGCTCTGGAACTCCTCGTCCAGCGTCTCGCGGTC
>JBEITC010000591.1:0-2062 GCA_040375075.1 Planctomycetota bacterium
CAGCACGCGCTGCTGGCCGAAGCGCCAGCGGCCGTGCCGGGCCTCGTCGAAGCGGCGCGCTGGCTGCTCGCCGGCCCGCGGGAGGTCGTCGTGGCGGGGGACCCTGCCGATCCGGCGACGCAGGCGTTGCTGGCAGCTGCGCGCCAAGGTTCCGTCGGCGGACTCATCGTGGTCGCCAACGTCCACGCCGGCAACCGGGCCGAACTCGAGAAGCTCTCGCCGCTGTTCGTCGGCAAGGCGCTGGTCGATGGCGCGCCCGCTGCCTACGTCTGCCGGCGCGGCGTCTGCGCGGCGCCGGTCACGACGCAGGCGGCCCTCATGCGATTGCTCGCGGAGGCGGCGCGATGACGGCTCCGACGTTCGCCGACATCGTCGCCCGGCGCCACGCCGTGCACGTGGTCGCCGAGGACGAGCGCCATCTGGCGTGGCTCGCCGAGCGGCCGGCGCGCGAAGGGCACGTCATCGTCGCCACCAAGCACGTGGTCGACGCGGTCTGGGACCTCGACGCCGATGCGCACGTCGCGCTGTGGTCGTTCTGCCGCGAGGTGGCGCAGGCGATGCGCGCGCGGTTGCCGTGCCAACGCGTCTGCGTCAGCGTGATCGGCTGGGTGGTGCGGCATGCGCACGTGCACCTCGTGCCGACGGATGCCGCCGGTCAGGTGCCGGGTCTCGACGGCCCGCCGCCGGCGCCGGAGCGCATGGCGGAGCTCGCGCGCCGGCTCAGTGCTCCAGGGAGCCCGGATGCGCGCCGCTGAACACGTCCTCGCCGGCGTCGGTCCGCAGGTAGTCGCGGAACGCGCGCACGAACCAGTCGAGCTCGTCGGCTGCGGCGAGTTCCAGGTCCTTGCGGCGCGTCGCTGCGGCCAGCTTGCGCGCGAGGTCGCGGAACGGCGGCGTCGCCAGCAGGTAGGCCGGAAAGTCGGCCTCGGGCTTCGGCGACTCGCACAGGCCCATGAGGCGATTCAGCCACCAGTCGTTCTCGCGCTGCAAGCTCGAACGCATCTGGTTGCGGTGCGCGAGGCGGATCGCGCGAGGATCAGACAAGAATTCGTAGGTGTCCACGGTCTCCTCCCTTCCCAACGTGACCGTCTTTTCGGCCATGCGCAGTCCCGGCTTGAGGTGGCATGCGAACCGTGACCCGGGAACTGCGCGCGGACGATCCGGAAGCCGCCGCGCTGGTGGCGGCGGCCGGCGCGCACGGCGTGTACGTGCGGAACGCGCTCGCCGCGGATGAGGGCGCGGGCATCGTGCTCGCCCGCGATGGTCGGTCGGCGGCGCTGGCGTGGCACGGCCCACGCGGCAACCTCATCGTCGTCGCCGACGCCGATGCCGCCGAGGCCACGGCGACGCGCCTCGTCGACGAGGTCGCCGCGCGCGAGTGGGTGTGGCGCATCGCGATGGGCCCGGAAGCGCCATTGACGCGTCTGCGTGATCGTCTGACGCGGCCGCCGCTGTGCTGGCGCGATCAGGTCTACTACCGCGGCGAGCGCGCGACCGCGGCGGCGCGGCCGGCGATCGACGCGCGTCTGGCGCAGCGCGCGGACCGCGACCGGCTGGCGCAGGCGACGCTGGCGCTGAACCACGCGGACCTCAACGTCGATCCCGCGCGCGTCGATCGCCGCTGGTTGCGCGACAGCGTCGACGAGCGCATCGCCGCCGGCGACACGCTGGTCGTCGGCCCGCCGGGGGCGCTCTGGTGCAAGCTCGACCACGGCAGCCACGGCCCTGCCGGCGTCGTCATCGAAGGCGTGTTCACCTTCCCGGAGCGGCGGGGTCAGGGGCTGGCGACGTCGCTCGTCGCCGCCAGCATCGCCGGCCGCGCCGAACCGTCGATCCTGCACGTCGGCCGCCACAACCTGCCGGCGCGCGCTGCCTACGAGGCCGCGGGCATGATCGAAGCGGGCGCGTGCAAGCTGCTGCTGACGTCGTGACGGCCGGCGCTGCCTGAGCGCGTCAGCGCGTCGCGGCCGCCAGCCACTCCGGACCGCGCAGCGGCGGGTGCCACGGGCCGCGCAGCGTCACGCGCGCATCGGGCGTGCGTGCGCGCAGCGCCGCGAGGTCG
>JBEITC010000448.1:0-3395 GCA_040375075.1 Planctomycetota bacterium
CCGCCGCCCCCGCCGCCACGCCGGCCGCGCCCGAGACCCCGGACGACCCGACGCGCCCGAAGAAGCCTTGGGAGCGCATGCGCAATCCTCCGGCGTCGATGGCCGACGTCGCCGATCCGAAGAGCTACGGCGACGTGCCGTGGCCGCCGACGATCGACGACGCGAAGAAGACGGCGCTGCGCGGGCTGGCCGAAGAGGCCGCCGGCGACGGCATCCGCAGCACGCGCGCCAAGAACGAGCTGCAGAAGACCGGTTGGTCGGCGATCTTCGCCCTCGTCGAGCAGTTGCAGAAGCTCGACTACAAGCAAGCGGAGCCGGCGATGGTCGGCTTCGACCTCAACAAGCTGCTCGAGACGATCACCGGCGGCGTCAACGTCCGCTTCGAGCCCGTAGACGCCAACGAGACGATGGCGCCGGCCAAGGCGGAGTGGAACACCCGCACGGTCAAGGTTTGGATCGATTGGGCCAACAAGAACCTCGACGAAGAGGCCTACAACACGGCCCGCGCCGAGCGCCTGAAGAAGGCGAGCGGCGACAAGTGACGGCAGGCGGCGCGGCGGGCGGCGGTATGCTGCTCGCCCCCGCATGACCGACATCGCCGCCGCCCTCACCCCCAGCGAGATCACGCGCCGGCTCGACGACTACATCGTCGGGCAGCACAAGGCCAAGCGCGCGGTCGCGGTGGCGCTGCGCAACCGCTGGCGCCGCCGCCAGCTCGGCGCCGAACTGGCCGCCGACGTCTACCCCAAGAACATCCTGATGATGGGGCCGACGGGCGTCGGCAAGACCGAGATCGCGCGCCGGCTGGCGACGCTCGCGCGCGCGCCGTTCGTCAAGGTCGAGGCGACCAAGTACAGCGAGGTCGGCTACCACGGCCGCGACGTCGAGTCGATGGTGCGCGACCTCGTCGACGCCGCCGTGCAGATGGTGCGCGCCGAGAAGGTGAAGGAAGTGGCGCTGCGCGCCGCCGCCGCCGCCGAGGAGCGGCTGTGGCACGCGGTCGTCGACGCCGCCGGCCTCGCCGACTACCAGGATCCGCGCTCGTTCACCGGCGTCATGCAGAGCCGCACCTGGCGCGCCGAGCCGACCACGATCGCGCCCGGCTCGCCCGACCCGCTGTCGAGCGACGAGCTGATGGCGCGCGAGCGCGAGCGCGAGCAACTGCGCGCCGACCTGGCCGCGCGGCGCTTCGAGGAGCGCACGATCGAGATCCAGGTGCGCGACACGCGCACGCCGACGCTCTCCGTCATGGGCCCGCAGGGCAACGAGACGATGGGCATCGACACGCAGGCGCTGCAGGAGCTCTGGGGCCGCGCGCCCGGCAACAAGGTGAAGCTGCGCAAGATGACGATCGCGCAGGCGCGCGACATCCTGCAGGAGGAGGAGGCCGACAAGCTGCTCGACATGGACGCCATCGTCCAGGACGCGGTCGACCGCGCGCAGAACGACGGCATCGTCTTCGTCGACGAGATCGACAAGATCGTCAGCAGCGGCGGCGCCAACGGCCCGGACGTCTCGCGCGAGGGCGTGCAGCGCGACCTGCTGTCGGTCGTCGAGGGCTGCTCGGTCTACACGCGCTACGGCCACGTGCGCAGCGACCACATGCTGTTCCTGGCCGCCGGCGCGTTCCACTACCACAAGCCGAGCGAGCTGATCCCCGAGCTGCAGGGCCGCTTCCCGGTGCGCGTCGCGCTGACGCCGCTGACCGAGGCGGACTTCGTGCGCATCCTGACCGAGCCGAAGAACGCGCTGACGCGCCAGTACGTCGCGCTGTTCCGCGCCGAGGGCGTCGAGCTCTCGTTCGCGCCCGACGGCGTGCAGAAGCTGGCGGCGATCGCCTTCCGCGCCAACAAGACGACGCAGGACATCGGCGCGCGCCGGCTGATGACGATCCTCGAGAAGTGCCTCGAGGACCTGTCGTTCGACGCCAACGAGAAGCGCGGCCAGAAGATCGTCGTCGACGGCAAGCTGGTCGATCAGCGCCTCGGCGACGCCGGCGACGACGCCGACCTGATCCCCTACCGCCTGTGAGCGACGCGGCCGCCGGCCGCGTTCACGGCGTCGCCGTCACGCCGCGAGCGGCCAGCGCCGCGACCAGCGCGTCGGCCGCCTGCGGGCCGTGGCGGAAGAACAGCGATGGCTCGATGAGCTCGAGCTCGGTGAGCACGCAGCTGCCGTCGTCCTGCCACAAGAAGTCCGTGCGGCCGTAGAGCAGGCGGCCGAAGCGCCGTTCGACGACGGCCATCGCCTGCTCGGCGAGCGCGCGCTCGGCGGCGGTCGGCTGGTACGGCTCGTCCTTGGCCCCGAAGTCGTCCTGCACGCGGTAGTCGCCCGGAGCTGGCACCTTGCGCACGCAGTGCGTGATGCGGCCGTCGACGAAGATCGCCGACCACTCGCCGCGGCCGAGCACCGCCGGCAGGAACGGCTGCAGCATCAGGTCCTCGTGCGGCAGCAGGCGGTCGACGTGCGCCTGCGCGCGCCGCAAGCCGTCGTCGTCGACCGCGAAGCGCAGCGTCTCGCGCGCGGTGGCGCCGACGCACGGCTTGAGGAAGCCCTCGCGGAAGCCGGCGGCGCGCACGAGCGCGGCGACATCGGCGGCGACGCCGCGGTCGAGCCAATGCGTCGGCGGCTGCGGCACGCCGGCGGCGGCGAGTTCGCGCAGGTACGACTTGTGCGCGTTCCACGCCACCACCGGCTCGGGGTTGAACAGCCGGGTCGCGGCGGCGACGCGCGCGGCCCAGGCGCGGAAGGCCGGCAGTTTGTCCTGGTAGTCCCACGTCGTGCGGATCAGGACCGCGCCGTAGCGGCGCCAGTCGATCGCCGGGTCGTCCCACACGGGCTGCTCGAAGGCGACGCCGGCGCGGGCCAGCGCGTCGTGGAGGCGACGGTCGTCGACCTCCCAGGCCTGCAGGTCGGAGCGAGTGGCGAGCGCGAGCAGCATCGTTCGCAGCATGCCCGCCGCGCACGGCCGCCGCAAAGCGCTCGGCTCGGCTGGCGGAGCGGGCCTTGGTGCGTAGACTCCGGGCGTGATCGTCCCTCCCGGCATGCAGGTGCTGTTCCGCGGCAAGGCAGCGATGCTGCGCGAGATCGCGCAAGTGCTCACCGCCGGAGGGGTGCGCGTCGTGACGGGGCCCGTCCCCAGCAGCTGAGAGCCGCAGGCGTGGCTCGCGGTCGCGGGCCCTGACAGCGAACGCGCGATGTCCCTCCACCGCCGCCACCTCGACGACATGACCCGCCGCCAGGGCCTGCCCGTGCGCGACATGGTGATCGATCCGGACGCCACCGAGACGCAGTGCCCGGCGTGCCTCACCAAGTTCCCGCCGGCCGGGCTCGAGCGCTGCCCTGACTGCGGCCTGAGGTTCCGCTGATGCGCCGCCTCGCCGCAGCGCTCGCCG
>JBEITC010000653.1:0-1688 GCA_040375075.1 Planctomycetota bacterium
ACAACTGGGAGATGAACCTCATCTCGCCGCAGAAGTTCACGTCCTTCGTCGCCCACCGCTTCGTGGGGACCTGGGTCGAGGCGACGGCGGAGCAGTAGGCGGGGGTCTGGGAGCGGGTGCGTCGCCGCATCCCGCTCCGCCCGCGTCGGCGCATGCCGACGCGAGCGCTGCAACTTGCGGCCGCAGCCGCCGCCGTGCCGCCTCCGCGCCCGCTCAGCGATCGCCGATGCGGACTGCGACGCCGTTGCTGACGGCGCCCCAGCGCGGGAAGCCCGGCAGCTCGAACTGCAGCGTCTGCAGGAACACCTCGCCGCCGAGCAGCGCCGGGTTGTTCGGGATCTGCACCGGCCACAGGATCGTGCCCGTGCCGTTCGGCGCCGTCAGGCCGAACGTCGCTTCCGCGCTGTTGTAGAGGTTGCAGCCCGGCAGGCCGACCGCGGCCAGATCGACCGGCAGCGGCAAGCCGTTCCACAACGTGCGGCTGTACCCGTACGCCGCCACCGCCGGCAGGATCACGCCCGGGATGTTCGTCAGGCGCAGGTTCAGCGTCGTGCCGACGATCGGCGCCGAAGCGCCATCGACGAACAGCGTCGGCGAGCCGAGCGAACCGACGCAGCCTTGGCCGTAGGCCTCCCAACGCGAGTAGACCGGCAGCTGCAGCGACCACAGGTCGTTCTGGAAGGTCGAGCCGCAACCGCCACCCATCAGGCGCACCTCGTTGACCGAGGCGTCGAACCAGACCTGCGCGCCCGAGCGTGCGCTCGGCGACGCGGCGCCAGCCAGGTGCCGGATCCACGCGTCGCCGTTCCACGACCACACGTCGTCCTTGCAGCCGCTCGCGGCGTCGCCACCGAACAGCACGACGCGCTCGCTGCGCGAGTCGTACGTCATCGCGTGGGCGCTGCGCGCGCCGGCGTTCCACAGGCCGTCACCGCGCGCGAGCGGCGCCGGCGCCCAGTTGCTGCCGTCCCACTCCCAGGTGTCGGAGTAGTTGGTCGTGAAGTTGCCGTTGGCGCCGCCGTAGACGACGACCCGGCCGCGCGACGCGTCGAACGCCATCTGCGCGTAGCGACCGACCGGCGCGGTCGCCGGCGACTTCTGCGTCCACGTCGTGCCGTTCCAGACCCAGGTCTGGTTGTTGGTTCCGGCCGCGCTGCCGCCGCCGAAGAGCACCGTCTGGTTGCGCACCGGATCGAACGCGAGCATCGCGTTCTGACGCGGCGACGGGCCCGTGTTGGACACGAGCGTCCACGTCGTGCCGTTGTACTCCCACGTGTCCCCGAGCAGCGCCGAGCCAGCGCCCTGACCGCCGAACATCACCATGCGCTGGCGAACGCTGTCGTAGGCCATGCCGGCGAACAGGCGGCCGGGAGGGCTCGTCGCGGTGTTGCGCAGCGTCCAGTTCGTGCCGTCCCATTCCCACGTGTCGGCGAGCAGGAACAACGTCGGATTGAAGCCGCCGAACATCACCGCGCGGCTGCGTGCGGCGTCGTACGCCATGCCGGGCGCGGAGCGCACCGGCGGGTTCGTCGCCGGCGTCTTCTGCGACCACGTCGTGCCGTTGAACGTCCAGGTGTCGCCCAGCTGGGCCGCGCCCTGGAAGCCGCCGAACAGCACCGTCTCGCTGCGCGCGGCGTCGTACGCCATGCCGACGCTGTTGCGCACCGACGGAGCGTTCGGGGCGGTCA
>JBEITC010000584.1:0-2087 GCA_040375075.1 Planctomycetota bacterium
CGCCGTCCGCGCCGCTCGCGCTCCTGACCCTCCTCACCGCCTGCGGCAGCGACACCCCGACCCCGCCCGCCGCCACCCTCGCGCTCACCGCCACCCCGCTCCCGACGCGCGCCGCCACCCCCGGCCCGCGCTTCGCCAAGCTCGACCCCGCCGCCACCGGCCTGCAGCACCACAACCTCCTGCGCCGCGAGAACGTCGTCGCCTACGTCTACTCGGGCGCGGGTCTCGCAGTCGGCGACTACGACGGCGACGGCCTGCCGGACGTCTACCTCGTGTCGCAGGACGGGCCCAACAAGCTGTTCCGCCAGACGGCGCCGATGCGCTTCGTCGACGTCACCGCGAGCGCTGGCGGCCTCGACGGCGGCGATGCGTGGGGCACCGCGGCGTCGTTCGCCGACGTCGATGGCGACGGCGACCTCGACCTGTACGTCTGCAACCTGGAGTCGCCCAACCTGCTGTACCAGAACCAGGGCGACGGCACGTTCGTCGAGAAGGCGGGGCCGTTCGGGCTCGGGCAGGCGCTGGCGAGCATGGGCTGCGCGTTCGCCGACTACGACCAGGACGGCGACCTCGATTGCTACCTGCTGGCCAATCGC
Organism: Planctomycetota bacterium; assembly: GCA_040375075.1. Lineage (GTDB taxonomy): Bacteria > Planctomycetota > UBA1135 > UBA1135 > UBA2386 > UBA2386. The sequence continues at coordinate 597 of JBEITC010000584.1, forward strand.
GCGCTGCGCCACAACCTGCCGGCCGAGATCCTCGCCGACGTCACGCTGCCGTCGACGGTGCGTCGCAGCAAGGCGCAGCTCGCGCCCGCGCTGCCCGACTTCCCGCGCGGCAAGGACGGCGTGCCGACGGTGCCGCCGGGCTACGAAGAGCACTTCTTCCTCGTCGACGGCGCGCCTTCGCCGTTCCAGGCCGGCCAGCGCGATCGCCTGCTGCGCAACGACGGCTATGGCCGCTTCGTCGACGCCAGCGACGAGGCCGGCATCCGCGACCAGGGCAATGGCCTGTCGGTGGTGTGGTGGGACTTCGACGACGACGGCCGGCTCGACCTCTACGTCGCCAACGACTTCCAATCGCCCGACCTGCTGTATCGCAACCTCGGCGATGGCCGCTTCCAGCAGGTCGCCGACGCGATGCTGCCGCACACGCCGTTCTTCGGCATGGGCGCGGACTTTGGCGACGTCGACGGCGACGGCCGCTTCGACCTGCTCGTCGCCGACATGTCGAGCACGTCGCACTACTGGGGCAAGATGCTGATGGGCAGCATGGACCAGCACCGCTGGTTCCTGATGCACAGCAAGCCGCAGCAGTACATGCGCAACGCGCTGTACGTGAACACCGGCACGGGGCGCTTCCAGGAAGCCGCGCACCTCGCCGGCCTCGCCAGCACCGATTGGACGTGGGCGGTGCGCTTTGGCGACCTCGACGACGACGGCCGCCTCGACGTCTACGCCACCAACGGCATCCCGGTGTTCACCGACAACCCGGACACCGGCGAAGCATTCGACCGGCTGTGGCGGCAAGGCCAGCAGCAGCAGGCGCTGGCGCTGTTCCGCGCGATCCCGAGCGTGCCGGAGAAGAAGGTCGCGCGGCGCAACGTCGGCGACCTGCAGTTCGAAGACGTCGGCGCAGCGTGGGGGCTCGACGAAGCGAGCGTCGCGCATGGCGCGGTGTTGTGCGACCTCGACCGCGACGGCGACCTCGACGTGCTGGCCAACACGATGAACGGCCCCGCCGGGTTGTGGGAGAACCGCGGCAGCGATGGCCATCGCGCGCTCGTGGCGCTGCGCGGCGGCGGCGGCAATCGCTTCGGCGTCGGCGCGCGCATCGAGCTGACGGCCGGCGGCCGCACGCAGACGCGGCTCGTGTCGCCGACGCGCGGCTACATGTCGGCCGGCGAGCCGATCGAGCACTTCGGGCTCGGTGACGCGGCGCGCATCGACCGGCTGGTCGTGCGCTGGCCGAGCGGGCGTGTGCAGCGGTTCGACGGTCTGCAGGTCGATCGCTGGTTCACCGTCGCGGAAGCGGGGGTCGGTGTCGCGGCGGGGGAAGGCCGCGAGGTGGTGGCGGCGGTCGCGGGGGCGAAGGGCCGCGACGCGTCGGCGCCGACCGTCGCGCTGCCGTCGGGCCGCGGCGATCCCGCGATCGCTGCGCCCCGCGCGCCAGCCGCAGGCCAGCCTGCCGTCGCAGGGACGGGCGCGAATGGCAGCGCG
>JBEITC010000308.1:0-5012 GCA_040375075.1 Planctomycetota bacterium
CGCCGCGGGCAAACCAAGGCAACCAACCGCCGCGCAGCCGCTGCGAAGGCCTGGGAGAAGGGAAGCACGACGGGCCAGGGCGTGCCCATACCGCCCCAACTTGGAGCATTCATCGCCACGGCCGCCGCCCCGTATCCGTCCCAGGCCTTCAACGCCTCCACCGCCGCAGTTGGCGTCGCCAATGCGCCGGCCGCGCCTCGAGCGCGTGTCCACACCGCACCAACTTGGAGCGTCCATCGCCGCGGCAACCGCCGCGCATCCGCTCCCAGGCCTTCAACGCCCTCGCCGCCGCGGTTGGCGTCGCCGATGCGCCCACCACGCCTCAAGCGCGTGCCCACACCGCTCCAACTTGGCCCGCCCATCGCCGCGGCAACCGCCGCGCATCCGCTCCCAGGCCTTCAACGCATTCGCCGCCGCAGTTGGCGTCGCCATTGCGCCCACCACGCCTCAAGCGCGTGCCCTCACCGCCCCAACTTGGAGCGTTCATCGCCGCGGCCGCCGCCCCGCATCCCGTCCCAGACCGTCAACGCCCCTACCGCTGCAGTTGGCGTCGCCATTGCGCCCGCGCCGCCTCAAGCGCGTGCCCTCACCGCCCCAACTTGGAGCGTCCATCGCCGCGGCCACCGCCCCGCATCCGTCCCAGGCCTTCAACGCCTCACCGCCGCAGTTGGCGTCGCCAATGCGCCCGCACTGCCTCTGGCGCGTGCCCATGCCGCCCCAACTTGGAGCGTTCATCGCCGCGACCCCCGCCCCGTATCCGTCCCAGACCTTCAACGCCCTCGCCGCCGCAGTTGGCGTCGCCAATGCGCCCGCACTGCCTCGAGCGCGTGCCCACACCGCCCCGTCTTGGAGCACCCATCGCCGCGACCCCCGCCCCGCATCCCGTCCCAGACCGTCAACGCATCACCCCCGCAGTCGTCGTCGCCATTGCGCCCACCCCGCCTCCATCGCGCGTCCCCACCGCCCGCCCTCGTCGCTACGCCGTCTTCGCCACGCCCTGCACGAACATCCACACGCCGGTGCCCGTCGCGGCGAGCACGGCCAGCAGCCAGACGGCGACCGCGATCTTGTGCCACACACGCGCCTGTTCGCGGAACATCAGCCACACGCCGGTCACCACGACCGGCAGGACGAGCAGCCCGCCCGCCTTGGCGAACGGCAGGTGGATGACCTTGGCCGCCTCCGGGAACGTGTAGTTCTTCATCAGGCGCTCGGTCATCACGATGGCGACCGTCAGCGCGACGACGGTCAGCGGGCCGACGAGGAGGTGCAACTTCCGCCGCCGCTGCCAACCCGTGATGAGGGTGATCACGAGCAGCACGACGGTCGCGCCGAAAGCAAGCCAGAACGGAACCGTGGACGCCATGCGGTCATCGCATCGTGGCGGGCCTGAAGCCGCAGGGAAAGCACGAAGTGCCCGTGGAAAACCCGCGGTGGCAGCGACGCCAAGGCGGCTACGCACAACGCCCCCGCTAGAAAGTCCATGCCATCTCCGATCCAGGGAGCCATGGACCGAGATCTGACGAAGGACGAGTTCCAGCGCTTCCACGACTTCATCTACAAGGTCGCGGGCATCCACTATCCCAACGAGAAGATCGAGCTGCTGAGCAACCGCATCCGCAAGCGCCTGCGGGCCACCAACACGCCCAACTTCGACGCCTACCTGGCGCGCATCCAGCAGCGCGGCGAGTCGACCGAGCAGCAGGCGTTCTTCGACTCGATCACGACGAACGAGACGTACTTCTTCCGCTGCCAGCGCCACTGGGACTTCTTCAAGGACTGGGCGCAGGCCCGCTACAACGACGCGCAGAAGCGCAAGGAGCCGATCCGCATCTGGTCGGCCGCGTCGTCGACCGGCGCCGAGGCGTTCACCGCGTTGATCGTGCTGCAGCAGATCTACGGCCCCAACTTCGGCGGCACGCAGGTGGAGGTGGTCGGCACCGACCTCTCCAACGCCGTGCTCGACGAGGCGCGCAAGGGCGTGTTCAGCGCCTACGCCGTTTCGCAGACGCCTGCGGACGTGGTGAAGAAGTTCTTCACCAAGGTCGACAAGGAGGACTACCTGTTCGACCGCCAGCTGGCGCGCAACGCGACGTTCCAACGGCACAACCTGATGGAGCCGCTCGCCGGCAAGGGCACGTTCGACTTCGTGTTCGTGCGCAACGTGCTGATCTACTTCGACGGGCCGAGCCGCGAGCAGGTGCTGAAGAACTGCTTCACGGTCATGCACCCCGGCGCGCCGCTGCTCGTCGGCGAGTCCGAGAGCCTGATGGGCACCAAGCACCCGTTCCAGTACCTCAAGCCGTCGATCTTCGTGAAGGCCGCGACGACGACCGCGACGGGCACGACGGGCGCCAGCGCCGCGCCGGCCGCCGCCGCGGCGAAGAAGCCGACGCCCGCCAAGGCCTGACCGACGACGAAGCCGTGCGCGCGGCAGCGGCGCCGCCTACGCTGCGCGCATGGTCCAGGTCTTCCACGGCGTGCCGACGAAGGGCCGCCGCCGCGTCGGCATCGCCGTCGCCCGCTTCAACGAGGTCGTCACCGAGCGCCTGCTCGACGGCGCCCTCGCGACCTTGCGTCAGCACGGCGTGCACGACGACGACATCCAGGTCGTCTGGGTGCCCGGCGCCTTCGAACTGCCACAGGCCTGCCAGTGGCTGGCGCGCATGCGCCACGTCGAGGCCTTGATCATGCTGGGCGCGGTGGTGAAGGGCGGCACCGACCACTACCACTACGTCTGCGATGGCGTCACCCAGGGCGCCATGCGCGTCGCGCTCGACACCGGGCTGCCGCTCGGCTTCGGCGTGCTGACCTGCGCCGAGATGGAACAGGCGGTGGCGCGCGCCGGCGGCGAGCACGGCAACAAGGGCGCCGACGCGGCGATGGCTGCGCTCGGCATGCAATCGCTCGCCCACCAACTCGGCCCGCTCGGCGGCCGTTGATCCCAGGCCCGCGCCGGCTAGCCTTCGCGCCACGTTTCCTCGGAAACCACCGCGCTCCTTGCCAATGACCGCCCCCATCCGTCGCCGCACGCGCGCTCGCGAGATCGCCATGCAGGTCCTGTTCCAGTTCGACGTCCGCGGCGATGGCTACCCGGGGGAGGTCGGCAAGACGATCCTGCAGCTGTGCGCCGACGAGTCCGAACAGGACACCGAGATCGCCGGCTACGCCGCGCAACTCGTCGAGGGCACCCGCCAGCACGTCGCCGACATCGACCTGCGCCTGCAGGGCGTCACGCGCAACTGGGACCTCAAGCGCATGGCGACCGTCGACCGCAACGTGCTGCGCATGGCGACCTACGAGCTGATGTTCGTCGCCGACGTGCCGCCGAAGGTCGCGATCAACGAGGCCATCGAGCTCGGCAAGAAGTTCTCCACCGCCAACTCGGGCGGCTTCGTCAACGGCATCCTCGACCGCATCCGCATCGACCTGGAGAAGGAACGCAAGCCCGAGCCGACGCCGACGACCCCGCCGCCCGGCGGCGCCGCGCAGGGCTGATCGCCGCCCGCCGCGTCCGCGCCGTTGCCAAGCGCGACGCCGCGCCCCACACTGCCGCGACGATGGTGTTCGGCAAGCTGCTCTCCGCGCTCAAGAAGACGCGCGACGTGCTCACCTCGGGCCTCGCGCGGCTGTTCCAAGGCCGGCAGCTCGACGATGCGTTCCTCGAGGAGCTCGAGGAGATCCTCTACAACGGCGACCTCGGCCCCGTCGGCACGCGGGTCGTCGAGGAACTGAAGGCCGCCTACAAGCGGCGCGAGGTCAAGGAGACCGCCGAGGTGCCGGGCTTCCTGCGGCAGAAGCTCGCCGCGATGCTCGCCGGCAGCGAGGCGCCGCTCGCGGTCGCGCCGACCGGCCCCACCATCGTGATGATCGTCGGCGTCAACGGCGCTGGGAAGACCACGTCGATCGCCAAGCTGGCGCGCCATCTGCAGCAGCAAGGCAAGACGGTGCTGCTCGGCGCCGGCGACACCTTCCGCGCCGCCGCGGTCGAGCAACTGTCGCTGTGGGCCGATCGGCTGGGCATCCCGATCGTCAAGCAGGCCACTGGCGCGGATCCGGCGGCGGTCGCGTTCGACGCGGTCACCGCCGCCATCGCGCGCAAGGTCGACTACCTGCTGCTCGACACCGCCGGCCGCCTGCACACGCAGAAGAACCTGATGGCCGAGCTCGAGAAGATCGTGCGCGTGGTCAAGAAGCAGGCGCCCGAAGCGCCGCACGAGACGCTGCTGGTGCTCGACGCCACCACCGGCCAGAACGCGATCCGCCAGGCCAGCGAGTTCCGCAAGGCGGCGCCGGTGAGCGGCCTGATCCTGGCCAAGATGGACGGCACCGCCAAGGGCGGCGCGCTGTTCGGCATCCGCGACGTGCTGCCAGCGCCGGTCAAGTTCCTCGGCGTCGGCGAAGGCATCGACGACCTCGAGCCGTTCACCATCCAGGGCTTCGTCGACGCGATCCTCAAGTTCGACGACAAGCCGGGCGCATGAACGAGGCCGTCGCAGCATCGACGGGAACCGCGCCGCGCTGGCTCGCTGGCGCGTTCCTGGCCCTGCTGGCGATCCCGTTCCATCCGCTCTGGGTCGACGCCGAGCAGGTCCGCCGCGCGCTGCTGCTGCTCGCCGCCGGCGCGACGCTGCTCGCGTGGCCGCGCCTGCCGACGGCGCGCGGCGAACGCTGGCTGTGGGCGTTCTTCGGCGCGCTCGCGCTCAGCGCCGCCGCGCGCTGGACCGGCGACGTCTGGTTCCGCGCCGCCGACGACGCGAGCAGCTTCCAGCCGTGGGATGCCGTCTACCGGCTGGCGCACTGGCTGGCGCTGCTGGTCGCCGTGCGCCTGGGCGCGGCCGCCGGCGACGCGCTCGCCGGTCCGCTGCCTTGGCTCGTGCTGCTGACCAGCGGCTTCGGGCTGCTGCAGCGCCTCGGGCTCGGCGATCTCGACGGCTACGGCGTCGAGCGCGAGCCGGTGACGACGCTCGGCAACCTCAACGTCGCGTCCGAATGGACCGCCGTCGCCGCCG
>JBEITC010000253.1:0-5897 GCA_040375075.1 Planctomycetota bacterium
CGCGCCGGCGACGTTCGACGACTGGCTCGCCGCGCGCACGCCGGCGCACCGCCGATTCGCCCGCACGCTGCGCGCGCTCGTCGCCCGCGTGGCCCCGACGCTCGTCGAGAGCGTCAAGTGGACCAACGGCTGCTGGCTGCTCGGCAAGGCGCCGGTGTGCTACCTGCACGCGGCCGCCGACCACCTGCAGTTCGGCTTCTTCCGCGGCGCGGCGCTCACGGATCCGCTGCGCCTGCTGCGCGGCTCCGGCCAGTACGTGCGGCACGTCAAGGTGTGCCGGGCCGCCGACGTCGACGCGGCAGCGCTCACGGCGTTGGTGCGCGAGGCCGCCGCTGCCGCCGCGACGCAGGCGAAGCGCTAGCCGAGCTCGAACTGGCGCTTGGCGTCGACGACGTCGCGATTGACCGCGACGCATGCCTCGTCGAGACGGGCGCCGAGTTGGCTCTTGCCGACGCTCTGCCGCACCTGCCGCATCATCTGGATGGCCAGGCGCAGCGTGCGGACGACGTCGCCGGCGTCGGAGTGCGCGAGCCGCTCGAGGTCCTCGATGGTGCCGCCGCGGCTCCAGCTGTCGATCGCCGCCGCGATGCCCCAGTCGGGTTCCTTGATCGGGTGCGCGATGCCGTGCAGCGTCTCGATGGCGACGAAGCGCCGCACCGCGTCGGTCACCGCCTGCATGCCCGGGCCCGGCGCGCGCCGGTGACCCTGCAGGTCGGCGCGGCGACGGTCCTCGTGGATCAGGGCGGTGAAGGTCGCCGCCAGCTGGTGCATGTCCATCGTCTCGAGCGCGCCCGAGAAGAGCAGTTCGGCGACCTGGATCTCGTAGCCGTTGATGCGCTGCGCCAGCTTGCCACGCGGCTGCAGGCCGGACTCGTCGAGGAAGCCGGCGTCGCGCAACACCTGCAGGCGCAGCGACAGCGCCGCGTGCGCGGCGGCGCGCTTCTTCGTGCGCGTCGCCGCCGAGCCGGTCTGCGACTGGAAGGCGGAGAAGCTGCGGTCGTAGGCCGCGAGCAGGCCCTTGCTGCCCAGCCGGTCGAACAGGTTGAGGATGGTCGAGTAGGAGAGGTTGAAGCGCGACGTGATAGGCTCGACCTTGCCGGAGTGGTAGCGCGACAACGGCGCCTCGGCGAGGTCGTCGTCCTCGAGGATCGAGATGACGAGGCCGCTCTTGTCGAGGCCTTGCCGGCCGGCGCGTCCCGCCATCTGCAGGTAGTCGCGCGCCTTCATGTAGTCCATCTGCACGCCGTCGAACTTGCGCAGCAGATCGAAGACCACCGTGCGCGCCGGCATGTTGATGCCGAGCGCGAACGTCTCGGTGGTGAACAGCATGCGCAGCAGGCCGGAGGTGAACAGGCGCTCGACGACCTCCTTGTGGATCGGCAGCATGCCGGCGTGGTGGTAGCCGACGCCGGCGATCGCGCGCCCGAGGATGCCGCGCAGCGCCGGATCGTTCGCCGGATCGAGCTCGAAGCGCCGGCAGATGTCGTCGAACAGCTCCTCGATGCGCTGCCTCTCGGCCTTGTCGAGCAGTCGCCGGCCCATGCTGCGCTCGGCCTTGATCTCGCACTCCTTGCGCGAGAAGCAGAAGTACAGCAGCGGCAGCAGCTGGCGGTGCTGAAGTTCGTCGAGCAGCTGCACGTACGGCCGCGGGCCGAACTGCATGCGGCGGCCCTGGGCCCGCTCGCGCTTGTCGCCCCAGCGGCTGCGTTCGCCCTCGCGGCGACCGACGCGGACGCCATGCCGGCCGGCGCGGGCCTGGGCGCGCTCGTGGAAGGCGATGGCGCGGGCGCGCTGTTCCAGCTGGAACACGCCGGCGTCAGGGTGGAACAGGCGGTGCGAGAGCGGCACCGGCCGCTTCTGGTGCTCGATGACCGCGAGATCCTGCTTGCGCACGCTGCGGATCCAGTCGCCGAACTCGTGCAGATTGGCGATCGTCGCCGAGAGGCCGACGAAGCGGACGTGGTCGGGCGCGAAGATCAGGCTCTCCTCCCAGACCGTGCCGCGCTCCGGGTCGTCGACGAAGTGCACCTCGTCGAAGATCGCGAAGTCGGTGTCGCGGAAGCGCTCGGGATCCTCGAACACCGCGTTGCGGAAGATCTCGGTCGTCATGATGACGAGCGGCGCGTCGGGATCGAGCGTGAGGTCGCCGGTCATCAGGCCGACGCGCAGGCCGTCGTTCTTGAAGTCGCGGAACTTCTGGTTGCTGAGCGCCTTGATCGGGCTCGTGTAGATCGCGCGGCGTCCCTGGCGGACGGCGTGCTCGATGGCGTACTCGGCGACGAGCGTCTTGCCCGAGCCGGTGGGGGCAGCGAGCAACACGTTCTTGCCGGCCTCGATCGCGTGCGCCGCCTCGACCTGGAAGGGGTTGAGCGTGTAGCCCTTGAAGGTGATGGGCTGCGCAGTTGGACCGGTCTTCGACACGGCGTCGGATCGTCGCACACGGGCTGCGCGCATGGAACGGCGCGGGCAGGTTGTTGGCCGTTGTCCACAGCGTCGCCTTTCGCGCAGATGCCGGCGGGGCACGCTGGCGCAGCGCGGTCGGCCAGCTATGCTCCGACGCGCTTCGCCGTCCGGCGGAGCGTTTCGCCAACGGTCAGCGCGAACCTCCCTTGGTCGCGCAATCGGCGGTCCCGGAGGTCAACCGGTCCGCCCATCGAGGAGCCAGCCATGGAAACGAAGGAAATCAGCGTCCCGAAGTTCGTCGGTCGTCACCTGTCGCAGCTGAAGATCCTGTCGCGTCTGCTCGAGCACGAGCTCGAGGCCGCCAAGGGCGCTCGCGAGATCACCATGGATCGCCACCTGATCGAGAACATCCTCGACACGCTGGAGATCTTCACGGACGACGTCGAGACGGTGAGCGGCGTGTCGCGCGATCGCGCGAAGGCCGAGCAGAAGCCCGTCGTCGCGCGTCTGAACTGATCGCGCTGCGCGGCCGCCGCGCGGCGGCCGCTGTTTCCGCTGCCACGCGGGTCCGCTCGCTGGCAGCAGCCAACCGCCCCGCGTCGCTCGTTCCGTGTCGGACCAGCCGTCGTCGAATCCCGCGGCCAACAAGGCCCGCTTGTGGACGATCCGCGTCGTCGTCGTGACGGCGTTCGCGCTGACGCTCTGGTTCTATGGCGGTCGCGCCCTGTCGATCCTCGACCAGCGCATCGACCAGGCGGCGCAGAACAGCCCGCGCGTCGCGCTCGACCGCGTCGGATTCGCAGCCCAGCCGGATTGGATGGATCGGGCGCAATTGGTCGCCGTGTCGACGGCGCTGGCGCCGTGGCTCGGCAGCGAGGTGCCGATCCTCGCCGACGAGGCGCTGAAGCGCCTGCGCGAAGGTCTCGTCACCGTGCCGTGGGTCGAGGCGGCGACGGTCGAGCGCGTGTTCCCCGATCGCTTGAAGGTCGAGCTGTCGCTGCGCCGGCCGGTGCTCGCCGTGCGCGATGGCGAAGGCAAGCCGCTGTGCCTCGTCGACCGCATGGCCCGCGTCCTGCCGTGGGTCGAGACGCCGCTGCCGGTCGTCTGCCTCTACCGCGAAGGCGGGCGGCCGACGATGGCGGTGCAACCGGGCGAGATCGCGACCGAACCGCGCGTGCGCGCCGCCGTCGGCATCGTCCTCGAATGGCGCGATGGCGTGGCGCCGCTGGTGCGCAACTGTCCGGCCCTCGTCGAGGTCGACACGACGAACCTCGGCGAGAAGTGGATGCGCGGCCCGAACTATCCGGAGGTGCGCGTCAAGCTCGCGCGCGGCGATGGCGCCAGCGTGCTCTTCAACTACGACCGTCCGGTCGACAGCCCGCTCTCGCGTGTGCCGGTCGAGACCAAGGCGGGCGTGCTGAAGCAGGTGCTCGAGCGCCACCCCAAGCTCGACGGCCTCCTCGCCGGCGACCTGCGCATGGCGCGTCGTTGGGCGGACTACCTGCAGCCGCGGCCGGCTGGCGTGCGCGATCCGAACGAGCCGTGGAACCAGCCGCTGCAGCCGCCCAAGTAGCGGCGCGTCGGCTGGCCGTCGCGGCGCTGGCGACGATCGCCGCCGCGTGCGCGACGCGCGACCCCGCGGCAGGCGCCGATGACGGCATCCGCCGCGTCTGGTCGTTGCCAGCGCCCGCGTCGGCGCCGCTGCCGGCCGCCGCCGTGGTCGGCTCGGCGGCAGAGTGGGCCACCCTCGCCGCTGCCTGGGGACTCGCCACCGCAGCGTTGCCTGCGGGCGCCTGCGACTTCACCGTCGAACGCTGCCTGTTCGTGGCGCTGCCCGACGCGGCAGCCGTGGCGCCGATCTGGGGCACCGAGGAGGGGGTGGACGTGCTCGTCCTGTCGGCGGGCCCGGCGGTCGCGCCGGCGCCGACCCTGCGCGCCTTCGTGCTGCCTCGCCGACCGGCTCAACTGGCCGTTGTCCTTCGGCCCGCCGCGGGCGCCGAGCGCGTGCTCTGGATCGATCCGGCCCGCTGACGGCGGGGGAGCACTTTCCACATTGCGCAACCGCCGAGGCGGGCGGGACGATTGCAGCCTGCGCGGGCGGCCGAAATCCAGGTGGAGTTTTCTCCACAACGTGGCGCGGGCGGCGACGGTGCGCTAGCATCCGCGGGGTACTGCATCTGCGTCCGGACCGAGGCGGTCGGCTGGCGCAGGGCGGCCCGTGGATCGGTCCTTCGGCATGCAACACCCCGAGCTCGTCGTCGTCGGCCTGACCTGCAACGTGGTGGGCGTGTTCTTCCTCGCGAACTCGATCCGGTTCCGCGAGCCCCGCAAGGCCCTCGAGGACGCCCTGGGCGTCGCCAGCCGCAGCCTGCTGCGCGTCCGCGACACGGCCCTCAACAACATGCAGGTCATGTTGGGCTTCCTGTTCCTCACGACCGGCTTCCTCCTGCAGGTGGTCGCCCAGTGGGATACGGAGCTGAGCACGCTGCTGCTCTCGGCCGGCATCATCGTGGTCGCCGCGCTGGTCTACGTCGTCGGCGCCTACAGCTCGCGCCGGGCGTTCCGCAAGCTCCTGAAGGAGTACTTCCAGTCGCAGCCCTGGTCGTTCCAGGACGACATGGCGTTGACCAAGGAGATCGGCGAGGCGCTGGGTGTGCCGCTCGATCCGGACATGACGGTCGAGGCCTACGTGCACCGCGTCCGCCAGGCGCTGGGCGTCAAGGACGCGCCGCGCGCCAACTCGCTGACGGATCGCGCGCGCCGCATCGCCCTGCCGGGTCGCTGAGAGCGGGTTCGACGCGCTCGGATCGCCCCACGGTGGGCGCCCGCGGCGGCGCGCAAGAGCCGCGAACCGACCGGTCTTCGCCAGACGGGGAGCCGCGACGCGGTCCCGGCGCGCGCGAATCCGTCGCGCCGAGCTCGTCGCCCGGACGGAATCGCTGCCTCGCCGTCCCCTTGCCGGCATGCACGAGTTGCTGCTGCGGACCTGGCTGCGCGTGGCGAGGCGCACGCTGCTGCGCGTCGTCGGCCACGCGCTGCCGGAAGTGTGTCCGGCCTGTGGGGCGATCGGCTCGGACCTTTGCCGGCGTTGCGACCAGGACCTCGTGCGGCGTGGCGACCCGCCGTGCCCGCGGTGCGGCGAGCCGATCCTCGCCACCGGCGTGCGCTGCACGGAGGACCATCGCGCCCTGCAACGTCTTGCGTGGCACGCTGCGCCGTGGCGCTACGCCGGCGCTGGTGGCGTGCTGGTGCGCCGCTTCAAGCTCGACGGCGACGCCGCGGCCGGCCGGTTCCTCGTCCGGGCGATGGCCGACGCAGCACGGCTGCAGGCGGGCCCCGAATGGGCGGGCGCCGTGCTGGCGCCGGTGCCGTTGCACCACGCGCGGTTGCGCCAGCGCGGCTTCGACCAGACGGCGTGGTTGGCGCGTCGCCTCGCGGCTGGCCTTGGCATGCGCTGCTGCCTTGGCGCGCTCGCGCGTCGGCGCGCGACGCCG
>JBEITC010000577.1:0-2135 GCA_040375075.1 Planctomycetota bacterium
GCGCACGCCGTCCACCCGCGCGCGGCGACGACGGCGAAGACCGCCACCGCATCGCGCGCAGCCCGGGCGCGCCGCGCCGGAGCGCCGCCGCTGTCAGGCCGCCATCAAGCCGCCCTCACACCACCGCCAACTCCCAGATCTCGACCTTCTCGCGCGTCCGTCGTCCGGGCGACGGCTTCACCCGGCGCGTCATCTTCTCGACCAAGCGGAACCGCCCGCGATCGAGCTCGGTCGTGATCGGATGCGGCACGTCGGGCTGCGAGAGCTCGATGATGTTGGAGAACACGAACACGATGCGGCCGCCGGGCGCGAGGCGCTGCAGGCACTGCTCGTAGAAGCGTTCGAAGAAGCCGTCCTGGAAGTACATCGCCAGGTCCAGCGTGCGGCCGACTTCGCCCTTCATCCACGGCGGGTTGGACACGATGAGGTCGATGGGGCCGCGATCGGTGCCCAGCAGATCGGCGTTCTCGAGTTCGATCGGCGGCGCCTTGGGCATGCGCTTCAGCTGCCGCGCCACGCTCTCGATCGCGTTGGGGTTGATGTCCGTCGCGAGCACCTGCCGGAAGCCCGCCTTGGCCATCTGCAGCGCCAGCACGCCGGAGCCGGTGCCGACGTCGATCGCCCGGTTGCGCGCGCCCTGGTACTTGGCGAGCCACGTGCCGAAGAGCTCGAGGTGCTCCATGCGGGCCGGGATGTACGTGCCGAAGAACGGGTGCACGCGATGGCCCAGCACGGGGAAGTAGACGCCCTGGTCGTACCAGTCCCACGCGCTGCTCAGCACGCGCGCGTCCTCGACGGGCAGCGCGAAGTCGGCGTGGTCGGGGTACAGCTCGGCGAGGAAGCCCGGCCGCGGCGCGTCGGGCAGGGCCAGCTTGCGACCGACGACGGGCGCGAGCAGGCGCTTCGAAGCGGCCGTGAACGCCTCGCGGAAGGTGCGCTTGGCGACGTACCCCGCGTCCTCGCCTGGATCGTCGAGCTGCGCGCGCAGCGCGGTGAGGATGTCGAGTCCGGTCCCGAAGCGATCGCTCACGAGCAGCGACCGCCCCTCGCGCAGCCACGTCGCGGCTTGCGCCGGCGGGACGGTGTGGTCGACGGGTTGGGCGCGGTGGCGAAGGACGGGCTCGGGGCGGTGCAGGGCTGCGGACATCAGGCGGATGCGGGCGGGACGGGCGGGCGCGGGGCCGGCGCAGCGCGCCGGCGACGGTGTGATACCTCGCGCGGGTGTTGGCGGCACGCGCGCTTCGGCGTGCGGTGCGAGATCGCAGCGGGGGGAAGGGTGCGCGGGATGGCGATGGTGGTGTGCGGAGGAGTGTGAGGACGGGGAAGGGAGAGGGGCTGGCGGTGCGGGTGAGGGAGATGGTGGCGAAGGCGACACCGGCGACGACGGAGACGACGGCGACCACGACGACCACACCGCCCACGCTCCCTTGCGTCGACTTCGCGTCGCCGCCGCCGCCTCGCCCGTAGCGCCGCCGGTGCGAGCGGCTACCGTGCCGACCGCCGCGCGCGGCCGCGGCCCCTCGCCCCGTGATGCAACGCTCCCTCAAGGTCGTCCTGTTCGGCACCGGCTTCCTCGCGCGCACGCGCGCCCGCTGTTGGAAGCGCGTGCACGGCGCTCAGGTGACGATCGTCGTCGCCGCGCGCGACCGCCAGAAGGCCGTCGAGTTTGCGCAGCAGCACGGTCTGCACGGCGCGTGCACCCTCGACGAAGCGCTCGCCGATCCGGTCGTCGACCTGGTCGATCTGTGCGTGCCCAACCGCGCGCACCGCGAACTCGCCGAACGCGCGTTCGCCGCCGGCAAGCACGTGCTGTGCACCAAGCCGCTGACGGCGTACTGGGGCCAGGGCCTGCCGGCAGACGCCAGCGCCGCCGCCGTCGCCGCCGTGCCGCGCGCGCAGATGCTCGCCGCTGCGGTCGCCGACGCCGAGGCGATGGTCGAAGCTGCTGCGCGCGCCGGTCGAAGGCTGTTCTACGGGGAGAACTGGCTGCACGCGCCGGCGATCCGCCGCGCCATGCAGCTCGCCGCCGCGTCGAGCGGCGTCGTGCTGGAGATGCGCGGCTGGGAGCACGTCGAGAACTGGGGCAGCTGCGTGCTGCACTTCGACGACGGGTCGAGGGGTGTCGCGTACGGCGC
>JBEITC010000208.1:0-6786 GCA_040375075.1 Planctomycetota bacterium
CGCGCGCGCGTTCACGCCGGTCGCCATCCCGCCGGCCCCGGCCGGTCGCAGCGAGGAGCGCGTGCCGTTCCGCGGCCTGCGCCGCAAGATCGCCGAGGCGATGACGCGGTCGAAGTTCACCGCGACGCACTTCACCTACGTCGACGACATCGACGTCACCGAGCTGGTGAAGATCCGCGGCGAGGCCAAGAAGGCGTTCGCCGACAAGGGCATCAACATCACGTACCTGCCGTTCGTGATGAAGGCGATCGTCGCGGCGATGCGCGAGTTCCCGATGATGAACAGCTCGCTCGACGAGGTGACCAACGAGCTGGTGATCAAGAAGTACTACAACTTCGGCATCGCCACCGACACCGACAACGGCCTCATCGTGCCGGTGGTCAAGGACGTCGACCGCAAGTCGGTCGGCGAGCTGGCGAAGGACATCCAGGACCTCGCCGCGCGCACGCGCGACGGCAAGGTGACGGTCGACGACCTCACCGGCGGCACGTTCACGATCACCAACGCCGGCAACATCGGCGGCCTGTTCGCGACGCCCGTCATCAACTTCCCCGAGGTCGCCATCATGGGCGTGCACGCGATCAAGGACGCGGCCATCGTCAAGGACGGCCAGATCGTCGCGGGCAAGAAGATGTACCTGTCGGTCTCGATCGACCACCGCCTCGTCGACGGCGCCACCGGCGCGCGTTGGATGAACGTCGTCAAGGACCACCTCGAGCAGCCCTACCGCCTGCTCCTCGGCTGATGCCGGCGAAGAAGACGAAGGTCGCGGCGCGGCCCAAGGCCGCCGCCAAGGCGAAGAAGCCCGCCGCCGTCGGGGCGGGCCGCGGCAAGGCGGCGAAGCCGGCGGCCAGGTCCGGCAGCAAGCCGGCGAAGGCCGCCACGCGGACGCCGCCGAAGCCCGCGCCGGCGCTGCCAGCCCCGCAGGGCCTCGTGCGCCTGCTCGAGGACGACGGCACGGTGCAGAAGGGCCGCGACCCCAACCTGCCGGTCGACACGCTGCTGTTCCTGTACGAGCAGATGGTGCAGGTGCGCGAGTTCGACCGCCGCATGCTGATGCTGCAGCGCCAGGGCCGCATCGGCTTCTACGGGCCGATCCTCGGCCAGGAAGCCGCCACCGTCGGCTCGGTCGCAGCGCTCGAGGCGCGCGACTGGATCTTCCCGGCGCTGCGCGAAGGCGCGGCCGCGATGATGCGCGGGCTGTCGCTGACCGAGGCGATCAACCAGCTGATCGGCAACGGCGCCGACCGCTGCAAGGGCCGGCAGATGCCGTGCCACTACACGTACAAGGAAGGCCACTACTACGGCATGTCGTCGGTGATCGGCACGCAGCTGAGCCACGCCGTCGGCGCGGCGATGGCTGCGCGCATCCGCGGCGACGACGTGGTGGTGCTCGGCTATCTCGGCGACGGCGCGACGAGCGCCAACGACTTCCACTGCGGCATGAACTTCGCGGCGGTCTACCAGAGCCCGTGCGTGCTGTTCTGCCAGAACAACCAGTGGGCGATCTCGGTGCCGATCAGCAAGCAGTCGGCGTCGGAGACGCTGGCGCAGAAGGGCAAGGCCTACGGCATGCCCTACGTGCGCGTCGACGGCAACGACGTGCTCGCCGTCTACTCGGTGACCAAGGCCGCGGCCGAGCGCGCGCGCGCCGGCCAGGGCCCGACGTTCATCGAGGCCGTCACCTACCGGCGCCTTGGCCACAGCAGCAGCGACGACCCGACGCGCTACCGCGACGAAGCCGAGGTGAAGGCGTGGGAGAAGAAGGACCCCGTCGACCGCTTCCGCGCCTACCTGCAGAAGCGCGGCCTGTGGAGCGACGACAAGGAGGCGGCCTTCAAGGAAGACATCGCCCAGCGCGTCAACGCCGCGATCGCCGCCGCCGAAGCGAACGGCCCGCCCGCCGACGAGACGCTGGTAACGGACGTCTTCGCGACGGTGCCCGAGCCGCTGAAGGAGCAACTCGCCGAGGTGCTCGCGCTCGAAGGCCGCGGCGTCAACCAGGGCGCGTTCCCGCTCTGACGCGGAGCGACGGCAGGGATCGCGCCGACGCATCGGCCGCCGAGCACGGCGGCCGCGCGACGGCGCGGTCCACCGCATCGCGCCCGCTGGCTGGTCCACTGCGAGACATCCCGCATCGCGGGTGCGCTTCGACCGAGGTAGGTTTCCCGGGAATCGCGCCCTCCTCGACGGCAACGCGCCTGGAGGTTGGGCACGCCCCACAGACCTTCGGATGCACCCGCCCATGAAGCACGGACTCCTCCTCGTCGCCGCGGCCGCGGCCCTCGCCATCACCGCGCCCGCGCAGTTGCTCGGCGCGCCGGAGAACACCTACTTCACGCAGTCGACGTCGACCGGCCTGATCTGGCGGACGACGGCCTTCCGCTGCCAGTTGATCTACGACACGACGCACTTCACCAACCAAGGCGTCGTCGGTCCGATCTCGATCGACCGCGTGCGCTTCCGCGCCGCCAACAACAACACGGCCGCCGGCGGCACGTACAGCAGCGTCAACTTCGCCATCGGCACGGCGGCGACGGACTACCTGACGCCGAGCACGACGTTCGCGACCAACCGTGGGACGATGCAGCAGGTGCTGACGGCGAGTCCGGTGACCGTCGCGGCAGGCGGCGGCGCGACGCCGAACAACTACGTCGTCGACATCCCGATCCCCGGCGGCTTCGTCTACGACCCGACGCTCGGCCAGGACCTGATCCTCGACTTCGACGCGCTGGCGCCGACGCCGACGACGATCCCGATCATCGCCGCCGCGTCGTCGCAGACGACGCAGCGCGTGGTGCGCATCTCGCAGAACAGCAACACGGCGCTGACCGGCACGACGTCGGGCATCGCCGGCCTCGTGCTGTTCGACATCTCGGGCGGCCCGGGCGGCGTCGCGACGATCGTCCCGAGCACGGTCACGAGCTACGGCGTCGGCTGCTACGACAACGACTCGCGCGCCTTCGCCGAGTTGTTCCCGGTCGCAGCCTCGACGCTCGACCTCGGCGGCGGCATCACGCTCGTTCCGGACAACGCCGGCGCGCCGACGCGCTACATCGTCACGCCGGGCGCTGGCGCGTTCGTTGCGCCGACGACGACCGTGCCGCTGCTCAACAACGCCGCGACGCCGGCGGTCATGACCGACGACTCGACGTCGCTGCCGCTGACGCTGACGAGCTTCTCGTTCCCGCACCCGGGCGGCACCACCAACGTGCTGCACGCCACGACCAACGGCGAGATCGTGCTCGGCTCGACGACGCTGACGGGCAGTGACTTCAGCCCGTCGCTCGTCGACATGGCGGTCGCCGGCACGGCGACGCACTCCGGCCGGCCGCGCCTGTTCGCGTGCTGGTACGACCTCTACGGCAACCGCAACGTCACGTTGAACCCGCTGGCCGGCGTGCACTTCAGCGAGGACCCGGTCGCGCAGACCGCGACGATCACCTGGAACGACGTCGGCGAGCTGGCGACCACCGCGGCCGGAGCCAAGAGCTTCAACGTCCAGGCCGTGCTGTCCGCGAGCGGCCAGGTCGAGATCCGCTACGGCGCGATGTCGCCGTTCGGCAGCACGTCGCAGCCGAAGATCGTCGGCTACTCGCCTGGTGCGCCGGTGCTGACGCCCGGCTCGCAGGACTTCTCGGCCGACATGCCGTTCCTCAGCAAGGCGGCCGACGTCGCGCGCACGCCGCTCAACGTCGCCGTCGCCGGCGCGCCCGTGCTCGGCAACACGATCACGATCAACACCAACAACATCCCGGCGATCCCGGGCCTCGGCGTCGGCTTCCTCGGCGTGACGCAGATCAACCCCGGCTTCGATCTCGGCATCCTCGGCATGCCGGGCTGCCGCTCGTACGTCAGCACCGACTTCAACTCGACGCTGCTCGGCGCCGGCACGGTCGGCTTCCCGCTGTCGATCCCGAACGTGCCGTCGCTCGCGGGGTTCCAGGTGTTCGGCCAGTCGATCGCGCTCGACGTCACGGCGCCCAACGCCTTCCAGGCGATCACCAGCAACGGCGTCGCGATCACGCTCGGCACCGTCGGCGGCTGATGCGCCTGATGGCGCGACGGCCGGCAGGCGTGGCGCCCGCCGGCGCGCGCCGCCTCACTCCAGCAGCGCGCGCAAACGCGCCAACGCCGGGCCGGCGTCGCGCGCGACGTCGTCGCTCGGCGCCTCGACGCTGACGCGGCCGCGATAGCCCGCTTGACGCAGCGCGGCGAGGTAGGGCGCGTAGCGCGCGGCGTCGTCGCCCGCGCGCGGCCAGCCACGCGGTTCGATCGCTGCTGCTTGCGCGTGCACGATCGCCTTGCCTGCGCCCGCGACGACGGCGGGATCTTCGCCCTCGAACGCGAGGTGGAAGACGTCGACGACCACGCCGACCTGCGGGCGGTCGACGGCGCGCCACAGCGCCAGCGCCTCGGCCAGCGAGTTGATCGTGTTGGTCTCCGGCCGCCGCAGCGGCTCGATGGCGACGACGAGGTCGAGTTCGCGGGCGGCGATGACGTCAGCACAGCGCCGCAAGAACGCGACGAGCTGCCGCTCGGCCTCGTCGCGCGCGAAGCCGTCCGGCCGCGTGCGCGCCGCCGGGCTGCCGAACACGACGACGCGTGCGCCGAACGACGCCGCCAGCGGCAGCGCGCGGCGCAGGTACTCGTCCTGCCGCGCGGCGTCGACGGCGGGACCGACCACCGGGATCGTCGCGCCGGGCAGGAACCAGTTCATCGCCTCGACCGGCACGCCGCCGGCGATGACGGACGCACGCGCCGCCGCGACCTCGGCGTCGCTGGCCGTCGCGAGCTTGCCGAGCGCGGGCTCGAGGTAGTCGAAGCCGGCGGCGCGCAGCGACGGCGCGGCGGCGATCGGCTCGACGCGGTCGAAGGCGGCGACGCCGAAGCGCCACGCCGGCGGCGACGACGGCGCCGTGGCGCAGGCGGCAGCGAACAGCGTGAGCGCGGCGAGCGCGAAGAGGCGGCGCATGACCGACGACGGTACCGGGCTGTGCCGCCGATTGTGGCTCTGCCTCACGACGACACGCACCCGCCGCGACCCCCTGCTCCATCTGCACTCCCCTGCTGTCCTTTGCGGACGCGCTACCGGCGCGCGCGCCGGGTCGCTTGGCGCGAATCGACGGCGCATCGGGCGCTGCCGGCCGGGCGACGGTGGACCCGCGCACGACCCTGAGGCCCCATCTCCGGGGCCTCCGCACCCTTGCGGACGCTCGCCCCCTTGGCGCGCGCCACCCTGTGGGCGATCATGCGCGGATCGTGCTGCGCCGCGCCGCCTTGCTGCTGCTGCTGCTCGTCCTGCCGGGGCTGCTGGTCCCGGCCGGCGCGTGGTGGCACGTGTGCCGCTGCGTCGTGCCGATGGACGCACAGCCGGCAGCGTGCTGCGCGCCAGCGCCGACGGCCGAGGCCGCGTCGTCGTGCTGCAGCAGCGCAGCGAAGTCGAACCGGCTGGCGTTGCCGGCCGTCGCCGACGACGACTGCCGCTGCGAGTGGCTGGCGCTGCCGGACCTCGGCAACGACGGCGCCGCGGCACCCCCAGCGGACCCCGCGCCGCTCGCAGCCCCGCTGCTGCGACGACTCGCCGCCGTCCCGTCGATCGCCCTCGTGCCGCCAGCAACGAACGTGTGGTCCGCGCGCCATCAGCGCCCACCGCCGGATCCGTTCGCTGCGCGCAACCTGCCACTGCGGATCTGACCGGCGCGTCCGCGTCGCAGCAGGCTGACCGACACGCGTCGGGAACCTGCTGCCACGCGTGGCCGCAGTGCGACGAAGCGCCGCTTCGCCGCCGCCCGCCGTGTCGCTGTCCGCATCCCTCCTTCCTGGCCGCGCTCCGCGCGTGCCCTTGCCGCAGGTTCCCACATGTCCGATTCGCTCCGTCCGTTCGTCTGCTTCGTCCGCAATCTGCTTCCCCTGGCCTTCGCCGCGCTGCTCGCGGTCGCGACGTCCGCGCAGGACGTCAAGCCGGCGCCCGCGCCGACCCCGACGCCTCCCGCACCCGAAGCGAAGGCGCCCGTCGTCGAGGTGCCGACGTTCGCCAACGCCACCTGCCCGATCATGGGCAAGAAGGCGTCCATCCCGCTGTTCGTCGACACCGACCTCGGCCGCTTCTACGTCTGCTGCAAGCCGTGCTTCAAGAAGGTGCTCGCCGACGTGCCGAAGGCGCACCAGACGGCGTACCCGACCGTCGAGGAAGTGCGCAACGCCGTCTGCCCGGTGAGCGGCCGGCCGAGCGGCCGCGCGGCCGTGATGGTGACGCTGCAGGGTTATCGCTTCGCCGTCTGCTGCGACGAGTGCGTGCCGAAGGCGCAGAAGCACTCGCAGACCACGCTGGTCAAGCTGACGCGCAAGGACGTCGTCGACGTCGGCAACGGCTATTGCCCGGTCAGCGGCGAGCCCGTGGTCGCCAATGCCTTCGTGCTCGTCGACGGCGCGATGGTGCACCTGTCGTCGCAGAAGCACGTCGACGCGGTGAAGCAGGCGCCCGCGACGATGCTGGCGAAGGCGCGCGAACTGGCCAAGACGCCGCCCGCGCCGACGCCGGTGATCCCGCCGGCGAAGGACAAGGAGGCCGGCAAGTGAGGCCGCTCGCCTGCGCCGGCCTGCTGCTCGCCGGCTGCGCGACCGCGCCGCCGTTGCCGCCGTTCCCCCCGTCGCATCCAGGTTCGCCGACCGCCGAAGCCGCGCCCTTGGCGCCGCGCAGCGACGCGCTGGCCATGCCGACGGCGCCGGGTGCTGGCGCGGCGAACGCGCCGATCGCGCCGACGACGCCGGGCAAGCGAGGGC